>JBFJPA010000247.1:0-7138 GCA_041617355.1 Longimicrobiales bacterium | reverse complement strand
CTGGATCCAGCTCGCCGCGGCCGAGGCTGCGGCGACGGCCGGCGACACGGCAGCCGTGACGGCGCGACTGGGCGGTCTCGATGCCGAGCTCGCGCGTGAATGGGGCTGGTCCGCGCGCGTGGACGCCCTGCTCGCCGCGAAGGACACGGTGGCGGCGCTCGCGAGTGCGGAGCGCGCAGCGGGCACACTCGCATCGAGCACGCGCCGCGCCCGGGCTTGGGTCACGGTCGCGGAGCTCGCCGCACGCGCCGGCGACCGCGCGAAGTCACGCGACGCGTACCGCCGCGCGATGGATGCCGCGCCGGGTACGGTCGCTGCCGTCGACGCCGCGCGCGCGCTCAGCGAAGCGGGCGGCCTGTCCGCGGCCGATCGACTCGCCATCGGCCGCGTGTACCTGCGCCATGGCAACTACGACCGTGCAGCCGATGGCATCGAAGCGTACCTGAAGAGCGCGAGCGTGTCACCGCGGGAGCGTGAGCGCCTGCGCATGGACCTGGCTCACGCCCTGTTCAATGGCCGTCGCTACGATGCCGCCGAGCGGCAGTTCCTCGGCCTCGTCGAGAACGCGTCCTCGCCGGCTATCGCGGCGGAGGCCCTCTTCTTCGCCGGACGATCCCAGTACCGCGATGGCCGAACGACGCAGGGCACGCGCACCTTCGAGCGCGTGGCCGAGCGGTACCCCGGTCAGGCATCGACGGCCCGCGCGCTCTACATCCGGGCCGACCTCGCTCAGGACGACAACGAGTTCGACCGCGCCCGCGACGGCTTTCGTCGCACCATCGAGACCGGCACCGGTGTGGAAGAGGTCGGGTTCGCCTACATGCGGCTCGGCGGACTCGCCGTGCAGGCCGGGCGCTGGGCGGACGCGATCGAGACGTTCGAAGGCTACCGGCGACGCTGGCCGGAAGGCCGTCGCTGGGGCCAGGCCACCTATTGGTCCGCCATCGCGCACCGGGAGTTGGGTCGCGACTCCATCGCCACTGCGCGTCTGCGCGAGCTGCGGCGTGTCGAGCCGATCAGTTACTACGGCGGACGGGCCGCCGAAGAACTGGGTGTGCCGCTCCTCGACTTCCCGACGAAGCCGTCACCGCCCCGGGACGGCAATGCGGTTGCCCAGGTCGCCGACGCCATGGCCGCCTACGATCTGCTCCGCGAGCTCGACTGGAACGACGCCGCACGCTGGCAGCTCGACCGCATCAAGAGCCGCTTCTCGTCGCGTGACAACACGGCATACGCGCTCGCCGAAGCCCTGAACGAGCGCGGCCTCGCCGACCACGGCATCGCCATCGGCTGGGACCTGTTCCGCCGCGGTGGAGGCTGGAACGCTCGCCTCCTGCGCGTCATCTATCCGCTGCCGTTCCGCTCGCTGATCCTGGCCGAGGCCCGCGACCGTGACGTGGACCCGTTCCTCGCCGCCGGACTGATTCGCCAGGAGTCGATGTTCCAGCCCGCCGTGCGCAGCGGGGCCGGCGCGATCGGCCTGATGCAGGTGATTCCCGAGACGGGCGAAACGCTCGCTCGCCGACTGGGCGTGCCCCGCTTCCACGACGACATGCTGACGCTGCCCGAGATCAACGTGCTCATGGGCATGACCTACCTGCGCGACCAGCTCACCGAATACGACGGTCGCCTGCCGCTCGTGCTCGGCGCGTACAACGCCGGGCCGCACCGCATCACCCGCTGGAGCGCGTTCCCCGAGTTTGGCGATGACGAGCGGTTCGCCGAGCGCATCCCGTTCGAAGAGACGCGCGACTACGTGAAGATCGTGCAGCAGAATCGCAAGCTCTACCGCGCACTGTGGGCCGACTGAAGCTCGCCGGTCTCGCGCTCGCGTTGGCCCTCGCGGCGCTCACACCGACAGAATCGGCAGCACAGCGCATTGTCGGCGACATCGTCGACCCGACGACCGGCGCGCCCGTCGTGGGCGCGTTCGTCCGCCTGTTCGACGCCAGCGGCGCGCTCGTGCGTGGCGTGCTCAGTGACGCGGACGGCCGCTTCATCGTCGAGGCCAATAGCGCCGGCCGCTATACGATCATGGTCGAGCGCATCGGTCACATGACGATCGAGGACGGGCCCTTCGATCTGCAGGCCGATGAGACCCGGCCGCTCCGACTCCAGAGTGCGCCGCGCGCCATCGCGCTGGAGGGCCTCGAAGTCGAAGGCCGTGGCCGCTGCACCGTGCGCCCCGACCGGGCCGCCGTCGTCGCGACGGTCTGGGAGGAGGCCCGTAAAGCCCTCGAGCTCACGCTCTGGTCGAGGGACAACAGCCAGATCCAGTTTCGTTCGACGCTCTTCGCGCGCCACTACGATGCGACCCGGTCCCGTATGATCGACGAGACGATCGTGCCGTCCCGTGGCGCGGGACCCAAGCCCTTTCGTACGCCTCCACCCGGCGTCCTGACTACGCAGGGCTTCGCCATCAGCGACGGCGACTCGATCACGTATTACGGCCCCGACGCCGAGATCCTGCTCTCCGACGAGTTCCTCGACCACCACTGCTTCGAGCTCGATCTCGATGCACCGAGCCCCGACCTCGTCGGCCTGCGATTCCGGCCCGCTCGGAACCGCAGCCTGCCCGACATCACCGGTACGCTCTGGATCGAGCGTGCCACCGGCATGCTTCGCTGGATCGACTACCGTTATGTGTCCATCGAGCGGCTGCTGCCCGTCGATCGCATCGTCGAGTCGGCAACGGCGCCACGCACTCCGCGCGCCGAGGTGACGGGCCGCACGGAATTCCGGCGGCTCGACAACGGCATCTGGATCGTCGACAGCTGGTGGATCCGCATGCCGCTGCTCGGCCGGCGAGGCCGCAACCTCAACCTCGTCGGTTGGCGCGAGCAAGGCGCCGTCGTCCTCGAGGCGCGGCCCATCGTCAGCATCAACCTCCGCATCGGCCGCAGGCCTGAAGCCCCCGCATTTCCGAGTGCTGCGAAGGCCGCCGCGACCCCCTCGCCCCGGCCGATTTCGCCCCATGAATTCGGCCGATCGCCGAAACCCCAACGGCCCCAATACTTTTTCCTTGACACTCCGATCCGACGATGTGTACCTTCGTCAACCGCAGCGATGTGGCTTGCGGTTCACCTCTCGTAGGAGACTGTTCAATGGCCAGAGGGAAGGTGAAGTGGTTCAATGACGCCAAGGGCTACGGCTTCATTGAACAATCGGACGGCGAGGACGTGTTCGTCCACTTCTCGGCGATCTCCATGGATGGGTTCAAGACCCTCGCGGAAGGCGAGGAAGTGGAGTTCGAGGTCAAGACGACCGACAAAGGTCTCCAGGCCGCAAACGTGATGCGGGCAACACAGCAGCCGACCTGAACAAACCGGGCTTCTGGCCTGCAAACGCTTCGCCCCGTCCAACCGCCGTGGATGGGGCGAAGTTTTTTTACGGATCGGGTTGCGGGGCGCGGGCAGGGGCACGGGCACGTCCCGCGTGCACGGGGTAGCGTGCACGGAGCTGACCCGCGTGCGACCCGTGAGCCGCTCCCGCGCGGGAACGTTGCTTCGCGTCGGGCACGGGCAGTGACCCGCCCGTGCCCGCGCGCGAGCGCCCGTAAACGCGCCCATGCCCATGCCCGTGCCCCGCGTCCCGTTTCCGGGCTACATTCCGCGCTCCACGGACAAGCAAACCAGAGAGTGAGATGGTCGAGATCCCGCCGCGTACGCGGCCCCGCCTGTTCCTGATCGACGGGTACGCGTTCATCTACCGCGCCTTCTTCGCGATGATCAGTCGCCCGCTGACGACGTCGAAGGGCGAAAACACCTCGGCGGCGTTCGGGTTCACCCGCTTCCTGATGAAGGTCCGCGATGAGTTCGAGCCCGACTACCTCGGCGTCGTGCTCGACGCGGGGACGAGTGCGCGCTCGGAGCGCTACCCGGAGTACAAGGCGACGCGCGAGAAGATGCCCGACGAGCTGCGCGCATCGTTGCCGCGCATCCGTGAGCTGCTCGAAGCGTTCAGGGTGCCCGTGCTCGAGCTTCCGGACACCGAGGCCGACGACGTCATCGGCACGCTCGCGCGGAAGGCGACGGAGCAGGGGCTGGAAGCCGTGATCGTGTCCGGCGACAAGGACTTCTATCAGCTCATCCAGGATGGCATCGCGCTCTTGAATCCCGGCCGGGGCGGCGGCTCATTCGTCGAGGAAGAGTGGGTCGACGAGCGAAACGCGTCGGAGCGGTTGGGCGTGCCACCGGTACGAGTGACCGACTACCTTGCTCTGATCGGCGACAGCTCGGACAATGTCCCGGGCGCAAAAGGCATCGGCCCGAAGACGGCCGTCCAGCTGCTCGATGCATGGGGCGATGTGGACGCCGTGCTCCAGCACATCGCGGAAATCAAGCAGAAACGCGCGCGCGAGGCGCTCGAGGCAGCGGAGTCGGACGTCCGCCTGTCGAAGGAGCTGGTGACGATCCGGACCGATCTGCCCATCGAGCTGGATCTGGAATCGCTCGAGCTGTCGGACCCGGATCGCGAGAAGCTCCGGCAGATCTTCGTCGAGCTGGAGTTTCACAGCCTGGCCCGCGAGCTAGGGGAGCCCGCGGCGCGCGCGCCCGACTCGAGTGTCGCATTCCAGACCGTCGACTCGGCGGAGGCGGTGGCTGCGCTGGTCGAGCAAGTGCGCGCCGCCGGCCACTGTGCCATCACCATCGAGCCGACCGACACGACACCACTCAAGGGCGAGATCGCCGGCATCGGCATCGCGGCCGGCGATGCCACTGCCGCCTACCTTCCGTTCGCTCACCGACGCCCTGGCGTGCTGGACCTCGATGGCGTCCAGATGCGCAACCTTCCGCCACTGAGTGATCCGGCCCTGCGGCCGCTGGTGGATCTGCTCGAAGACGCGAGCGTGCCAAAGACCGGGCACAACCTGAAGGGAGATACGCTCCAGCTCGGGAGCGTAGGGGTCCAGCTCGGCGGACTCCATTTCGACACGCAGATCGCGTCTTACCTGATCGATCCTGGCCGCCGCGACCACGCGCTCGACTCACTCGCAATGCAGTACCTCGGTCACCGTACGCCGAGCCGGGAGGACGTTACCGGCAAGGGACGCGACGAAACACCGTACGCGGAGTGCGAGATCGACCGCGCGCGCGATTACGCTGCAGCCCACGCCCACGCCACACTTCGGCTCAGCCGGATCCAGGCCGAAGATCTCGAGCGCTACGCATTGGATCGTCTTTTCCGCGACATCGAGATGCCGCTCATCGATGTTCTCGCCGCAATGGAGCGCCGCGGCGTGCGCATCGACGGCTCCTTCTTCAAGACGATGGGCGCGAAGCTCGCCCGCGATCTCGACCTCATCCAGCAGGAGATCTGGAAGGTCGCGGGCGAAGAGTTCAACATCAATTCGACGCCGCAGCTGCGCACGATCCTGTTCGACAAGCTTGACCTGCCGGTCGTTCGACGGACGAAGACCGGTCCGTCGACGGATGCGTCCGTGCTCGAGGAGCTGGCCCAGCTCGGGCACGAGTTGCCCAAGCTCATCCTCGAGTACCGCCAGATCGACAAGCTCAAGGGTACCTACGTCGACGCCCTGCCGCTGCAGGTCAACTCGAAGACCGGCCGCATCCACACGAGCTTCAGCCAGACCGTCGCTGCGACCGGACGGCTGTCCTCCAACAACCCCAACCTGCAGAATATCCCGATCCGGACCCAGCAGGGCGCCGAGATTCGTAAGGGTTTCATTCCCGCCGATGGCTGTCTCTTCGTCAGCGCCGATTACTCACAGATCGAGCTGCGGATTCTCGCACACTTCTCCGGCGATCCTGCATTCGTCGAAGCGTTCCAGAACCGCCTCGACATCCACCGCCAGACCGCCGCCATCATGTTCGGCGTGCCCGTGGCCGACGTGACCGCTGAGATGCGGGCGGCCGCGAAGACCGTCAACTTCGCGACGATCTACGGCATCGGCCCGTTCGCTCTCTCGCATCAGCTGGGGACCAGCGTGGCCGAAGCGAAGACATTCATCGAGAATTACTTTGCACGCTTCCCCGGCGTGCGCCGCTACCTCGACGAACAGATCGAGCACGCACGCACGCACGGATACGTCGAGACCCTCTCCGGTCGCCGTCGCTACATTCCCGAGATCCAGGCACGCAACTACAACATGCGCCAGTTCGGTGAGCGCGCCGCTACGAACGCACCCGTTCAGGGCTCCGCCGCCGACATCATCAAAATCGCGATGATCCGCATCCACCAGGCTCTCGCCGACACCGGCGCACACATGCTGCTCCAGGTGCACGACGAGCTCGTCTTCGAAGCGCCAGAGGACCGCGCCGACGAGATCCGGTCAACCGTCCGTGACCTGATGGAAGGCGCATTCGCCCTCGACGTCCCCCTCGAAGTCGAGACCGGCGTCGGCAAGAATTGGTTCGAGTGCAAATAGGGCGAACGGGCTGGGGCTGGGGCTGGGGCTGGGTCGCACCGGTTTCTGTTCCCCTTCCCGTGGCCGTGCCCGTGCCCGCGCCCGTCCGTGCCCGGGTCCCGTGCACGTGACCGTGCCTATGCCTGCGCCCCGCGACCCGCGAAGTCAGAAACTCGTCGCATCCAGCTAGCGCACCGCCCCGCCTTCACACCCATGGTGACGCCACACTCAACCGAAGGAGGCGTCCCATGAGTCGGTCCATCAACAAGGTGATCCTGGTCGGCAACGTCGGCCGGGACCCGGACATCCAGACGACGGCCAACGGCACGAAGGTCGCCCATCTTTCACTGGCGACCAGCCGCCGCATTCCGCGGGACACGGGATTCGAGGAGCGCACGGAGTGGCACCGCCTGACGTTGTGGGACAGGCTCGCCGACCTCGCGGAGGAGTACGTGCACAAGGGCGACCGCCTCTACGTCGAGGGACGCATGGAGTACGACTCGTTCGAGAAGAACGGCGTCACCGTGCCGACCGCGGAAGTCCTCGTGCGTGAGCTGGTGATGCTGGGCTCACCGGCCGGCCGGGCCGCCGAGGCCGACGCCGACGAGTTCGAGCGCGCCGTCGCCTGACGCCGAGCGCACCAGACCCGAGGTCGGTGTGGTCGCCCGGCGACGGAATCCGATTTCGCGATGTACCCGCGATCGCCGTGCGACGTTGCGCAGCGGCGCGTCCGACGACGGCCGGCGAGGCGACCCCTCGCCGTCGCCGTCG
>JBFJPA010000246.1:0-7141 GCA_041617355.1 Longimicrobiales bacterium | reverse complement strand
GGCAACACCAGCCGGAACGCCAGATCGGGATGGATGAAATCCGTACCGTCCCGGAAGTAGCCCTGACGCGGGTCGGCGCCGTAGACCATGTCGTCGATCGTCGAGAGGAACACATCCCGCCGCACGATCGAGCCGAGCGAGTCCGCGGGCAGCGCCGCGATCCGGTCCAGCGCGTCCTGCCGGCGGTTGCCCGGGTCGGGGTGCGTCGACAGCCACTCGGGCACGCGGCCGCCACCCTGTCCGGCGCTCACGCGGGCGAGCATCTGGAACACGTCCGGGATCTCGCGCACGTCGTAATCGGTCCGGCCCATGTAGCGGAAGGCGAGGGCATCGGACTGCCGTTCGTCATCGCGGCCGAACTTCAGGAACAGGACGCCCAGTCCCTGGCTCGCGGTGCCGGCGACGCCGGCCACGGTCTCGCTCACGATGCTGCCCACGACCAGGCCGGCCGTCGCCAGTTGCGTCCGCGTCAGCTGCTGGGCCGTGTGCCTCGCCGTGACGTGGCCGATCTCATGGCCGAGCACCGCCGCCAGCTGGGCCTCGTTGTCCATGTAGCCGAGAATGCCGCGTGTGATGTAGATGTAGCCGCCCGGTACGGCGAAAGCATTGACGATGGGGTCATCGATCACGCGGAACGTCCACGGCAGATTGGGCCGTTCGGATCGCGCCGCCATGCGCAATCCGATCTCGCGCACGTATCGCTGCACCTGCGAGTCCGGGTAGAGCCCCATCGACGCCACGATCTGCGGGTCGTACTCGCGTCCCATCGCGATCTCTTGCGATTCGCTGACCAGGCTGATCTCGCGCTCGCCCGTCGCCGGATTCACGGCACAGCCCACGACGAACGCCGTCAGGGCCGCCGCCGCGACCACCATCGCTGGGATCCGAAAGTCCATGTCTGGCCTCTCTCCTGGGTAGAACCGTTCCACGACTAATACCGGCATCGGGGCGGGCAAGGTTCGCGCCGAGGCTGGCGCACGGTTCGCCGCCCCATTACGCTGCGGCGGGTTTCGAGTCCCGAGAACCGCACCGCGAATGAGCTCCGAAATCGAAGAACCGCGTTTCGTCGGCCGTGTCATCGGCACCGATGACGCGACCCCGCTCGAGTTCTGGGTCGCGCTCGCGCCCGGCGCCATCTTGCAGCTCGACGACGTCGTCGCGCTGGAACGCTCCCTGCCGGATCGCGAGCCGCTACGAATCTACGGCGTGGTCACGCAGATGCGCGCCCGCCACGAAGGTGCGCGCTTCGATAGCGACGTGTTCCTCATCGAGGACGGGGTCCTGCCCGCCGAGGTCAGCGAGGCCGCGCGCATCGCCGCCACGCGCTTCGAGCCCGAGATCTTCGTGCCGCCGCTGCCCGGCCAGGCCGTCCGCAAGGCCGAGGCCGCGGAGCGCGAGCAGGCGCTCTTCTTCGACGGCATGACGCGTCGGCTGCCCTGCGGACTGTCCCGCGATGACGAGGTCATGTACATCAACTTCGAGTTCGTCGATGGCACGCGCGGCGCCCACGTCAATATTTCAGGCGTCTCCGGCGTCGCGACGAAGACGACCTACGCGACCTTCCTGCTCCACTCCATGTTCACGTCCGGCGTGCTCGGCGCCGAAGCGATGAATACGAAGGCCCTCATCTTCAACGTCAAGGGCGAGGACCTGCTGTTCCTGGATCGGCCGAACATCGGGCTGCGCGAGGACCACGCGCGCCGCTACCGCCGCCTCGGCCTGGAGCCTACGCCGTTCAAGAGCGTCGAGCTGTGGGCGCCGCCACGCAAGGGTGCGGCCTCCGCCGTGCCCGACGTGGCTGGCCGCGCCGATGGTGCCGTCGGCTCCTTCTTCTGGACCCTGGCCGATTTCTGCGGCCAGGAGCTGCTCCCCTTCCTGTTCGCCGATGCCGAGGACGACCGCCAGCAGTATACGCTCATCATCCACAACGTCACGGCGAAGCTGAAGCGCGAGGCTCAGCCGCTCGATGGCGGCGGCGTCTCGATCGAGGGCACGACGCTGCGCACCTTCCGCGACCTCGTCGACTTCATCATCGACCGCGTCCAGGATGACGTCTCGTCGTTCGAATGGGCGGGTCGCGCCATCGGGCAGGGCACCGTCAGCGCGTTCGTGCGCCGGCTCCACGGCGTGCAGCGCCACGTCGAACACCTCATCCGCGGCGATGTCGCCCGTCCCGACAAACATCGCATTCGTGGTGAAGCGCAGATCACCGTCGTCGACATTCACAACCTGAACGACCGCGCCAAGCGCTTCGTCGTCGGCGTGCAGCTGAGGCGGGCCTTCGAAGAGAAGGAGCGCATGGGCCTCGCCCGGCCGCTCCTCTTCGTCGTGCTGGACGAGCTGAACAAATACGCGCCCCGCGAAGGGTCGAGCCCGATCAAGGAGATCCTGCTCGACATCGCCGAGCGCGGCCGCTCCCTCGGCATCATCCTGCTCGGCGCGCAGCAGACGGCGAGCGAAGTCGAACGTCGCGTCATCGCGAACTCCGCGATCCGCGTCGTCGGCCGGCTCGATACCGCCGAAGCCGCTCGGGACGAGTACGGTTTCCTGCCTGTCGCACACCGCCAGCGCGCGACCATCGCGAAGCCCGGCACCATGTTCCTGTCTCAGCCCGAGCTGCCCATTCCGCTCGTCCTCGAATTCCCGTTCCCTGCATGGGCCACCCGCCCCGCCGAAGCCGGTCCGCCGAGCGGGCCGAGCCGCGCGAGCGAAGCGCCGGAAGACCCCTTCGAAGGCCTCGTCGAAAGCGACGCGAGTCGGTAGGGCGCGGAATCGGCTTGGCGCCGGGCGAGACCCGTTGGTGTGAACGGGATCGGCGCTTCGATCACTCCCGGCGGGCGTCGGATCGGACCGCGCGTAGCTCCAGCCTCGTCTCTTCGCGCAGGTCGATGCCGAACCACGAGTTGCGTGTCCGGATCTCCTTCGTCGCGAGGACTGTGCGTCCGTCCCTCATGCGCGACGACCGTTCGATCCGCCAATCCGACAGTTGGTAACGGTCCTCCCGACGGTCGGCCTCGTGCAGGAAACGCCACTGCTGCGACCACTGCAGGTTCGGAATCGTCATCGACAAGATCCCGGGGCAGGAGATCTGGATGGAGCCGCCGCTGTTTTCCGGGACGAGCGTCAGTGTGATCGTGGGCGGCGAGCGCCCCGCCAGAGCGAGGTTGGCGCCACCGTCCGTGGTGACCTCCAGGTCCAACACGCGGATGAATCCACCCTCGCCTTCACCCTGGACGTTGCAACCGGGGAGCTGGCCGAGCTGGTTGTCCAGATGCTCCAGCGGCGCCCGACCCCATTCCCCACCGCCAGCGTCGGCGTCGAGCGGGATCGTCGCACGCACGTGCGTCGAGAATAGATCCGCATCGTCCGTAGCAATGATCCTGGAGTCGAGGAACAGCTCGAGTTGCAGGGGGATGCAACCGCACTCCGCGGAGCCCACGAACTCGCCGCCCATGGCGTCGACCCAGGCCTCTGCCTGGTTCATGAACATCGCATGCGAGATCGGTGGCGGCTCGGGTGTGAACGGCCGGCCTGTCTCGTCCTCATAGATGATCCGAGCGCCTTCGCTCAGTCCACGGGTGCCGCGAAACGCTTCTGCACCGAACTGCACGTTGGCTTCGCCGCCGTCGTTGAACAGGTGCTCGAGGAAGGCGCGCGCGCTCGGCTTCGTTCGCTTCATTTGAAGACACAACTCGTCCGGCGACTTGTCGTGAAAGCTCATCCCGGCAACCGGCTGATCCCAACCGGGAAGCCCGCCGTGGCATTCCTGGCACAGCGCGATGTTCTCGACGGCGCTCCGCTTCCGTCTCAGCGCACCGCCGAAGTGTCCACCGTTGCGGTCGAACGGCCGGATCGCGCCGTGGCAGTTCGCGCACCGCGCGTGGTGAAAGGTCGGCGCCAGCACGCGAAACGCTGCAGCCGCTTCCTCCTGCTGGCTCATGGGTAGCGGGCAGAACGCGAGCGGGGTCTGCAGATCATCCACGCGAACGGCCGCAGTCGCGGTCACGGGGAGTGCAGGGGAGGGACGACCGCTCATGCCGGCGGCCAGTTGCGCGACGGCGAGAGCGGCGACGGCGACCACACCACGCGCAGCCGACATGGAGGGTCTCGAGCTCCGATCCGGGTGGCGGGGCAATTGCTTTCGACGGTGACGTCGGCATCACGATGAACGGGGCCGCGGCCGGAAAGCAAGGGCGACGACACGCCCGAAGCTGGAGCCCCGGTGTCCAGGTCGGCCGTGACTGCCCGACAACCAGCCGCGTCAGCGCGATCCCGCCGACGGGTCCTCGTACGGCCGGAGGTTCCACTCGAGAAAGGCCCATACGCGATTCCACGAGTCGCGCTGTTCGGGCGTGTCCTCACGCCGCAGCGTCTCGTCGTCGACGCGGCGGCTGAAGCCGTGGCCGCCCGGCGGATCGACGTAGATCTTCGTCTCGGCCAGCTCGGGCTTCAGGACCTGCAGCTTATGAACGAGGGCTTCGGCTTCCTCGAAATTGACGTCCGTGTCGTTCGTGGCGAGGTGGACCAGCACCGGCACATGCAGCTTCTCGACGTTGTAGAGCGGTGAGCGTTCCTTGTACAGCTCGCGACGTTCGAACGGCAGGCCGCGAAGGCGTTCCTGCGTCGAGAAGTTTCGCTGGTAACGGGGTCCCTTGAAGGACAGGCGGAAGATCAGGTTCGAGACCGGCACGATCGCGGACGTCGCTTTGAACGGGTGATCGTCGCGAGCGGATGCGAGCAAGGAGATGAAGCCGCCGTGGCTCCAGCCCATGATCCCGACGCGCTCCGGGTCGACGTGCGGCAGGTTGGCGACCATCCATTCGTACGCCGTCATGACATCGTCCACTTCGTAGCCGCCGTAGTCGATGGCATCGTGGTGGGTCTTCCCGTATCCGGTGCTGCCGCGGTACTCGGGCGCGATCACGACGTAGCCCCGTTCGACCGCCTCGCGGATGAACGGCCAGTAGCTCTCGGTCCAGTTGCCGTGTACGCCACCGTGCACCCAGATCAGCGCGGCGTGGCCGCGCGCGCCACGCTTCTGCAGCGGCTGATAGACGTAAGCGGGGATGTCCATGTCGCCGATGCGGCTGCGGTAGGTGATCTTCTGGTAGTCGGCCACACCGCGTGTCACGGCCGCGAACACGCTGTCCGTCCGGGCCTTTCGACGGATGTCGCGGTCGAAGTCGCGGCCGACCGAGTGGTCGGCCGGATCGTTGCTGACGTAAAGCGCGGCGGCGCGCTCGGGATCCATGCGGACGCGGCCATCGGTCGCCTGCTGGCCGGCCGCCGGTGTCACAACGAGCGTGAGCAGCGCGAGCGTCAGGAGCGCACGCGAGCGGATCGGATGCATGAGGCCTCCTCGCAGGATGGAATGCGCCAATCTGGGGCGCTTGGCCGCCTGCCGACAACCCGGTTGCCAGACCCTTTCACACACGCCATCCTCCCCGCCAATGCGCATTCTACACACGGGAGACTGGCACGTCGGCCGTACGCTGCGTGGCCGAAGCCGGGCGGCTGAGCACCGGGCGGTGCTCGACGAGATCGCGGGGATCGCGCGGGACCGGGCGGTCGACGCGGTCCTCGTCGCGGGTGATGTCTTCGACAATTCGGCGCCGACCGCGGAATCGGAAGCCATCGTCTACGAGGCGCTCCTGGCGCTGGCGGAAACGGACGCACACGTCGTCTTGATCGCCGGGAATCACGACCACCCCGGACGGCTCGGCGCCGTGCGGCCGCTTCTCGAGCTGGGGCGCGTGACGGTGCAGTCAACGCTCGTCCGACCCCAGGACGGCGGCCTCATCCACGTGCGCGGCCGGTCCGGCGAAACCGCGCGGATCGCGTTGCTCCCGTTCCTCTCGCAGCGCGGCATCATCTCGGCCGACGTACTGATGGACGAAGACGCGGACCGTCGCGTGCTGAAGTACGCGGACCGCTACGAGAAGCTGGTCCGCGCGCTGTGTGCGTCGTTCGATGAGGACGCGATCAACCTCGTGCTCGCACACGCGACGGTCTTCGGCGCGCGGTTGGGCGGTGGTGAGCGCGAGGCCCACACCATCTTCGATTACGCCGTGCCGGCCGCCGTCTTCCCCGTGACCGCGCACTATGTGGCGCTGGGACACCTGCACCGCACGCAGCGCGTGGAAGCCGCGTGTCCGGTCTGGTACAGTGGCGCACCCATGCAGCTCGACTTCGGAGAGGCCGGCAACGAGGGCGCGGTCCTGCTGGTCGACGCGGAGCCGGGCACGCCCGCCAGGGTCGAGCGGATTCCGGTCACGTCCGGCCGTCCGTTGCGCACCTTGCGCGGGACACTCGACGCGCTCGCTGCGATGACCGACGATGTCGGCGAGGCCATGCTGCGGGTCATCGTCGACGAGGCGCCCCGGTCCGGTCTGGCGGATGAGGTGCGCGCGTCGTTCCCGAACGCCGTCGAAGTGACGGTGGCCCCGCATCTCGAGGATGAGCCGGAGCAGGAAGAGTGGTCGCTGGACGCGATGCGCCACTCTCCGATCGACCTGTTCGAGGAGTACCTGGCCGCCAAGCGAATCAAAGACCGCGACGCACTCACCCGCCTTTTTCGGTCCCTTCTGGAGGAAGCCGTTGCGCCCGACGCGTCTGGAGATTGAGGGGTTCGCGTCGTTCCGCGCGCGCACAGTACTCGATTTGCGCGATGCGGAGCTGTTCGTCTTGTTCGGTCCGACGGGTGCGGGCAAGTCATCTCTCATCGATGCCATGGTCTTCGCGCTTTACGGCATCGTGCCGCGATATGACGACAAGCGTCTGGTCGCTCCGGTCATCAGCCAGGGCCTGAACGAGGCGCGCATCCGGCTGGACTTCACGGCGGACGGTCGGACGTACACGGCGGTCCGCGTCGTTCAGCGTACGAAGACAGGCGCGACGACGAAGGAGGCGCGGCTCGAGACCGGTGACCGCACGCTGGCGGCATCGGCCGACGAGTTGACCCAGGAAGTGACCCGCCTGCTCGGGCTTTCGTTCGAGCACTTCACGCGCTGTGTCGTGCTGCCGCAGGGCGCGTTCGCGCAATTCCTGCACGCCAAAGTCGCCGAGCGGCAGGACCTGCTCGTCAAGCTGCTCGGGGTTGAGCTCTACGAGTCGATTCGTGAGCGCGCCGGCCAGCAGGGTC
>JBFJPA010000245.1:0-7142 GCA_041617355.1 Longimicrobiales bacterium | reverse complement strand
GATCCCGCGGCGCCCTGTCTCGCCTTAAGTTGCAGCCCTCAGAAGTAGACGAACACGTACTCCAGCGACGCGTCACGCATGTCCGCTCTGACGTCGTAGACGAGCTCGGCGTCCAGGAATACGCGTAAACGGACGGTCGCCGTAACATCGAGGTTCGGGTTCGTGACGCGCACGAAGAACCGGCCGTTCTGGTCGAGCGGATAACGCCGGTCGAGCGGGAACTGCGTGACCTGTACGGTGTCGGCGTCGATCAGTTCGATGCGGAACACGTTCGTCTGCGGATCGCGGGCACCCACATATCGAGTGGATGTGATCATGGTCAAAGGAACGGGCGAGCTCCCTTCGAGCACGACACGGGCGGCAGCCGCGATCTCGCGTTCGGTATCCAGGATCGAGCTGCAGCCCGGACCGAGCACGATGATGAGGGCGGCGGCGATCGGCACGCGCCACCGCGATGGCGGTCTGGGTTGGGCGCTCATATTCCTCCTCGTGGTCATCGGGTCAGGCTGTGAAACGGCGCAGCCGCCCGTTGCTGACGGTGATCCGCTGCCCGGCCTGAGCGCGGCCGAGCTCGAGCGTTTTCAGGCGGGGTCCGAGTTGTTCAATCACGTGTTCTCGCCGGCACAAGGCCTCGGTCCCCTGTTCAATGAAAACCAGTGCAGCGCCTGCCACACGGATCCTGCGGCCGGCGGGACCGGCGAGCAATTCCTGGTTCGTGCAGCGCACCGCGACGACGCGGCGTCGACGTGCGACCCGTTGATCGGCCAGGGTGGCGACAACGTGCGCCAACAGGCGACGCCGGCGCTGCAAGCGCATGGCATCACGAAAGAGGCCACGCCCGCCGCGGCGACGGTCACGGGTCGATTCGTCGTGCCGTTCCTGTTCGGCCTGGGTCTGGCCGAGGCGGTCGCGGAGGCGACCTTGCTCGAGCTGGCCGACCCGGACGACGCAGACGGCAACGGCATTTCGGGGCGCGCCGGCCGTGATGCGGAAGGCCGGTACGCACGATTCGGCCACAAAGGCGAATTCGTCAGCATCGAGGCCTTCGTCGCTGGCGCGCTGCTCATGGAAATGGGCATCACGAGCCCCATCCATCCGGCGGAGGCGCGCGGCACCGCCGATCTGCCCGCCGAAGCCGATCTCGCGGCCGATCCCGAAGTCGATTCGACCGCGGTCGCACGCCTGGTCGATTTCGTGCGTTTCCTCGCGCCGCCGCCCCGTCGCGTGCCCCCGGATGCCGAGGCGAGGCGCGTCGTGGACCAGGGCCATCAGTTGTTCGTTCGCCTCGGCTGCGCGGACTGTCACGTGCCCCGATTGCGAACGGGCCGGTCCGACGTGCGTGCCCTCGATCGGCGCGATGTCGAGCTGTTCAGCGACTTCCTCCTGCACGACATGGGTCCGGATCTCGCCGATGTTTGCGGACGTGACGCGTCGCCGAGCGAACTGCGGACCACGCCGCTGGCCGGTCTGGGCTCGCGCCGCATGTTCTTGCACGACGGTCGCGCGCTCGGCCTGGAAGACGCGATCCGCGCACACGGCGGCGAAGCGACCGCCGCCCGCGTCGCTTTCGATTCGCTGTCGCCGATCCTGCAGGACGCGCTCATCCGCTTCCTTCGTACACTTTAGGTCGGGAGAAGGACGGCGACGGTGCCTTCAGGGCGCACCGCCCTGGTTTGTCGCGACGCCCTCCCTCTTCGGGTGAACGGGCGATTTCTCCCATTCGTAGGTCCGGCCCATCACCCAGCGCTCGAACCAGTCCAGCTCCACGTTCGCCTTGAACAACCGCTGCTGCAGCTCACGCCAGCCGTGACCCTGGTTGGGCGCGATGTAGAGGTGTGTCGGCACGCCGTTCGATTTGAGCGCGCGGTACAGCTCGACGGACTGGGCCATCGGGACCCGCTCGTCCTTCTCGCCGACGAGCACGAGCGTGGGCGTCTTCGCCTTGTGCATCTCGAAGATCGGTGACGCCTCACGGTACGCGTCGAGCGGAGCGCCGGCCTGCCAGGGAGTGCCGCCGAACCACGGCGTGCGATAGACGCGCGTGTCGCTCTGCGCGTACATCGAGACCCAGTTGACGGCGCCTGCGCCCGAGGACGCGGCTTTGAAGCGATCCGTGTAGGTGATGATCTTGTTCGTCATGTGGCCGCCCGCGCTCCAGCCCATCTTGGCCATGCGCTCACCATCGACGAGGCCGCGCGCGATCAGGTGATCCACACCAGCCATGACGTCCTTGTGTGCCTGGTTGAAGTAGTGGCCGACCATGTCGCGCAGGAAGGCATCGCCATAGCCCGTGCTGCCGCGATAGTTCGGCTTGAGCACGAAGTAACCCATGGCGGTCAGCTTTTGCACGTAGTTGTTCGAGTAGCCGAACGAAAAGCGGTCGGACGAGGCCGGCCCGCCGTGTGTCTGTACGACGAGCGCGTAGCGCTGTCCTTCGACGTAGTCGAGCGGCCAGAAGAGCAGGCCTTCCACGTCGACACCGTCTTCGCCTTTCCAGCGGATCGCCTCCTGCCGCGGCAGCCGGAAGTCGCGGCCGAGGTAGTCGTAGACCGCTGTCACCTTGACGGGTCGTGCATTGTCGCGCGCGTCGAGGACGTGGACATCGCCTGCGTTGGCCGCATGGCTGACCGTGTAGACGTGCTTCGCGAGCTTCGGGTGATAGCTCCAGGACGAGACCGTGTGGTCGCCGCGCGTGAGCTGAGTGATCGCGCGTGTCGCGACATCCACGCGGAACAACTCCTGGCGGACGCCCGTGTTGGCCAGGAAGAAGATGGAACGCCCGTCCGCGGACCATTCCGCGGCGTTGACCTCGTGCGGCAGGTCCGGTAGCAGCACCTCGGGGCGGCCGCCGGACAGGGGCATGACGAAGATCTTGTCGTTGTAGTAGAACTCGAAATCCTGGTTCGAGTTCGCGACGAACAGGACGCGCGTGCCGTCGGGTGACAGGCTCGCGCCGGCCTCCGCGATGCCGTTCTCGGTGACTCGTGCCGCCTCGCCCCCGCTCGCATCCGCGATCCAGAGCTCGGAAAGTTGTCCGTCATCGAGCAGCGGCGAGGGTGAACGCGCCTGCAGCATGCGTGTCCCGTCGCGCGACAGTGTGTAGCCGCGCACGTGGAATTCGCCGCTCGTCAGGCGCTCGGTGCGCCCGTCCGGCACGGAGGCGCGCCAGAGGTGGCGGTACTGCCAGTTCTCGTCGAAGGCGAAGACGTTGTCCTTGACCAGCTCGCGGGCCTTCTCAGCCTCCGATTTCTCGTCGGGCGCGACGAAGTAGATCCAACGACCGTCCGCCGACCACTGCGGATCGGAGACCGAGGTCGGGTGCGACGTCAATACTCGGGCCTCACCGCCATCGGCCGGCAGCAGGTAGATCTGCGTGGCTTCGTCCTTCGCGCGTTTCGTGAGGAACGCGATGCTGCGGCCATCGGGTGCCCAGCGCGGGCTGTTTTCGTCTTCGGGGCCGGCCGTCAGGCGTCTGCTGTCAGATCCGTCCACGCCGATGCGCCAGATCCGGGAGACGGTGCCGTTCTTCTCCCAGTCGGCATCGGTACGCACGTAGGCGATGTAGCGGCCATCGGGCGCGAGCTGCGGATCGGCGACGCCGGGCACATCGATCAGGTCGACGATCGACATCGTCCGCGTCTGTGCCGCGGCCGGCGCTGCGAAACCGACGATCGTCAGAGCGGTCGCGATCAGGCGAAGTGTACGCATGCAGGTCCTCCCGTCGTGTACCGGTTTAGCGGCGGCCGTTGTCGAAGACGGTCACGGGCACATCGCCCGCGCCGCGTGCGGCATCATCGTTCCAGTAGTAGGGTCCGAAGGGCGTCCGCGTCGGCCAGATCTCGTTCAGCGTGTCCGCCTCGTAGAGGATGCCGCCCTTCATGACGAAGCGCATGTCCATGGTCGCGCGGATGTCCTCGAGCGGGTTCCGGTCGAGCACGAGCAGGTCCGCGAGCTTGCCGACCTCGATGGAGCCGAGGTCGCGGTCGGCGCCGAGGAAGCGGGCGCCGTGCAGGCTGGCGACCTTCAGTGCGCCATACGGTCCGAGCGCCGTCGCGCCCATCCAGATCTCCCAGTGCGCGGCGGGGCCGTGGTGCTCGCCGTGGCTGCCGATCGCGCCGTAGCCGCCCTCCGCGATGATGTCGGCCATGCCCTGCGCCATGAGCGGGAAGCTGTAGTCGGTCTCCGGGCGGAGCGTGCGCCGGCGCAGGTGTCCGGCCGTCATGCGCCACGGCATCCAGCGACGCTGCTTCGAGTGCTCCCAGACGTTGGACTCGGCGAACCAGTACTCGATGTTCCACGCGCCGGGACCGCTCACGACGAGCGTGGGCGAGTAATAGAAGCCGGCGCGGCCGAGGAACTTCGCGACATCGCCGTAGAGCGGGATCTGGCTGAACGGGTGTTCGAACGCGGTCTGCCCGTCCATGACCATCGTGAGGTTGTAGAAGAGATCGCCGCTCTCGGCCGTGACCATCGCGCCCTGCTCGCGCGCCACATCGGAGACCCACTGCCGCTGGTCGCGTCGGGGTTGCAGGTATTGCTTAATGGAGACGGCGCCCCAGGACTTGAGCCGCGCGATGTTGTCGGCCACGACGTCGCGGCTGGACAGCTCGTTCTGCCTCGCTGCATCGCCGCGGTAGAGCGGGTCGCCGCTGCTGAACGTGCGCGGCCCGATCGTGCGGCCGGCATCGATCGACTCGGCCGTCGGGAAGATGTTCTGTGCCCACATCGAGTTGTCGAGGCTCGTCGTGACACCGTATGCCAGGTAGATCGCGACCTCGTAGTCGCGCAGCGGCCGGTGTCCGCGATGCTCGCGGTAGTGGTGCGAGTGCATGTCGATGAAACCGGGAACGATGGTGCGGCCGCGCGCGTCGATGACCGTGTCCGCACCCGCCGTGTCGCACTGGCCGACACACGCGATGCGCGCGCCATCGACGACCACCGCGCCGTTCTCGATGACGGAGTCCGGCCCGAGCGTCACGATGCGTGCGCCCGTGAGCGCGATCCGGCCCGTTGGCACCCGACGAGGCACGTCGAGTGCAACGGTGAAGGTGTCGGCACGGTCCGTGAGCACGTTGTAGCGGTAGTAGCGGTCGGCGGAGCCGAATTCGACGGTGGCCGAGTCACGCCAGCGTGGGAACAGGCCGCCCGCCCGGCTGAGCGTCTTGACCGGCAAACGGCCCCGCCGCTTCTCCAGCGTCACCGTATCCGTCCCGGTGCCGAACATGGGCAATGCGGTTACGAAGATGTTGTCGCCTTCCTGGAACGCGAGACGCCGGCCGTCGGGCGACGGAACCGCCTCGTCGGCGTAGGGCAGGATCAGGTGTGTGCGCTCGTCGCCGCCATTCCCATCGACGGACACCACCGCCGTTCGGGTCTGGTTGCCGGACTCGCGGAACGCCGGAAAGAAGATGCGGCCATCGGGCCCCCACGACGGCTGCAGGATCCCTCGCCGGGCCGCGCCCGATGGACTCGCCGTGGCCGTCATGGCCACGCGCGTGACTTGTGTCGCCGCGCCGCCCGCCGCGGGAATACGCACGATGTCCCACCACGGATTGTGCGTCAGCGTGCGACCGTGTCGTGTCGCGCCCGCGCCTTTGGCCGCGACCAGCTCGGTGCCATCGGGCTTCCACGCGATGTGCACGTATTCGCCCGGCTGTGGCGTGAGTCGCTGCGGCGCGCCGCCGCCGGACGGGACCTTCCAGACGTGGCCGCCCAGCGTGTCATCCCACGTGGTGAACGCGATCCAGCGACCATCGGGGGACCACGTCGGCGAGAACTCCTGCAGACCGGCGTGTCCCGTACGTGCGTCGGCAGCACCGAAGGTGTTGGGCGTCAGCCGCCGCGGGGTGCCGGACGGCAGATCCGTCGTCCACACTCTGCCAATCGCCTGGAACGCGAGACGCCGGCCGTCCGGCGACGCCGTGGTCCAGCGCAGGAAACGGGAGCGGAACGAGTCGTCTTCAATGCGGAACGGCGCGTAGGCCATCCCGGAGATCGTGCGTTGCACACGGGCTTCGAACGGAATCGTCGCAACGGCACCCGTGGAAACATCGACGCGGCGGATCTTGCCGCCTTGCGTGAGAATGAGACTGCGTCCGTCGGCCGTCCACGCATAGCCCGGCAGGATGCGCAGGCTTTTCGAGCCGCTTTCGATGGCGATCTCGACGGGATCCACGAGCCGACGCTCCGCGCCGGTTTCCAGATCGCGCAGCCAGAGGGCCGTGCGGGGGCCGTAGCGGTGGCCCTTGAACGAGACCGTACCTTCGGGCAGGTGTCGCGCGAACGCCAGCCAGCGACCGTCCGGCGAGATCTCCGGCGCGAACGCGCCGCCACTGCTGACGCGCCCGGCAGCCGCACCCTCCGCATCGCCGGCGGTCAGCGCGACGATTTTCCCGGTTTTCAGCTCGAGACGACGGATCTGCAGGTCACCCGCAAGCGCATCGCCGCCGGAGCGCGCTTCGAAATAGACGAAGCGGCCGTCGCGTGAGAGGCTGGGCCAGCGCGCGCCGCCTTCTTCGAGGATTTGCACGCCGGAGCCGCCATCGCGGTGGAACATCCAGAGGCCGGAGCCGCCACCGCCCCCGCCGGGCCCTCCTTGCGGTTCTCGGCGCACGACGATGTACTGGCCATCGGCCGACCACGCCGGCGTGAGCACGCGCGCATCCCGGTCCTCGTGCACGACGCGCGCATTGCCGCCATCGGCATCCATGATCCACAGGTTGGCCTGGCCGCCGCGGTCGGAAATGAAGGCGATCGATCGGCCGTCGGGTGACACGCGCGGGTGGTAGTTCACGGCGACGCCGGACCCGGCAGTGAGCGCCGTCGCGGCGCCGCCGCCCGCAGGCAGCCGCCAGATCTGGCCGAGCAGGTCGAACACGACCCAGCCGCCATCCGGCGCGATGTCGACCGACATCCACGTGCCTTCATTCGTCGTGAAATCGATGGCGCGCGTTTCCCCGCGTGCCTGCGTGACGTCCCAGCGGGATTCCGTCTGTTGTGCGAGGACGGTGGCCGGTGCGATCACGAGCAGGAGCAGCGAGAGGGTCGTAAGCGTGCGAGCGGTCACAGTTCGCTCCGTGCGGCGGTCAGTCGAGAAACGCGAGGGGGACGCGCAAAGGTATGCCCCGACGGCCGGGGGCGCG
>JBFJPA010000244.1:0-7164 GCA_041617355.1 Longimicrobiales bacterium | reverse complement strand
CTTCGACCTGGCGCAAGACCGCGTCAACGGCCGCCGCATCGCTGACATCGCAGCCGTAGCCGGCGTGACCCGCGCCAGGTAGTTCTGCAGCGGCCGAAACCGCGCCTGCCTCGCCACGCGCCACCACCGCCACCCGGGCGCCCGCCAGGGCCAGCTGGTGCGCGATGCTCCGGCCGATGCCGCGGCTGCCACCCGTGACGAGTGCGACCTGACCGTCCAACTCGCGTGCGTCGCTCATGACGAGAACGCCTCGACCTGGGCCGCCGTGCCGACCGCCGTCGCCTCGGCTTCCCGCTCGATCCGCTTCAACAACCCGCTCAGGACCGAGCCCGGCCCGATCTCGACAAAGCGCCGCACACCCGCATCCGACATGGTCCGGACACACGCGGTCCAGCGCACGGGCGACGTGAGCTGACGGAGCAGCAGATCGCGCGCGGTCGCCGGATCGGAAACGGCCGTTGCCGTCACGTTCGAGACAACCGGGAAGCGAGGGTCGGCGAAGGCGACGGTATCGAGCTGGGCCGCCAGACCGGCGACGGCTTCCTCCATGAGCGGCGAGTGGAACGCGCCGGAAACATTCAGGGCCATGGCGCGTCGGGCGCCGGCGGCCTTGGCCGCCTCGACGCAACGCTCGATAGCCGCGACGTCGCCGCTGATGACAACCTGCCCGGGCGCGTTGAAGTTCGCCGCCACGCAGACGCTGTCCGGCGTGGACACTTCCGCACAAACGCGATCGACGGCGTCGTCGTCCAGGCCAAGGACAGCGGCCATCGTGCCTGCTCGCTTCTGTCCGCTGCCAAACATGAGCTCGCCCCGCCGACGTACGGTCGCCAGACCGTCGGCGAAGCTGAGCGTGCCGGCAATGACGTAGGCGGAGAACTCGCCGAGCGAATGGCCGGCGGCCATGGCGATGGGGCCGAGCTCGCTCTCGATGGTGCGGAAGACGGCCACCGAGTGGGTCAGGATGGCCGGTTGTGCGTTGACGGTCGCCGTCAGCTCGGCCTCCGGACCGTCAAAGCAGAAGCGGGAGAGCGACACACCGAGGACGTCGTCGGCCTCCTCGAACGTGGCCCGGGCCGCGGCCGAAGCCGCGACCAGATCCTTGCCCATGCCGACGAACTGTGACCCCTGACCGGGGAGCAGCAGCCCTACCACCGCACCACCGCGGATGCCCAGGTGAAGCCGGCGCCGAAGGCGACCAGCATCACGTTCGACCCGGGACCGACGCGACCCTGCTCGACCGCCTCGTCCAGCGCGATCGGCACCGTGGCCGAGCTCATGTTCCCGTAGCGGTCGACGTTCACGAAGACCTTGTCCATCGGGATGTTCGCATATCGGGCTGTGGCCTCGATGATCCGGATGTTGGCCTGGTGCGGTACGAGTAGATCGATGTCGTCGCCCGTCAGACCGGCGCGTCGCAGCGCATGGTCGGCGGCATCCGCCATCGAGCGGACGGCGGCCCTGAAGACTTCCCGGCCCGCCATCTTGACCAGGTGCGACTTCTCGGCGAGGACGGTTTCATCCATGGGCACGAGGACGCCGCCGGCGGGCCGCCAGAGCAGCTCGGCGAGGGATCCATCGGAACGCATGAAGCTGGACAGCAGGCCTCGGCCGTTCGCACTGCGTCGCACGATCGCCGCACCCGCGCCATCACCGAAGAGCACGCACGTGGACCGATCCTCCCAGTCCACGATGCCACTCATCTTCTCGGCGGAAACGACGAGCGCGATCTCTGCGCGGCCCGCGGCGATGTGTCCTTCCGCGACGGACAGCGCGTAGATGAACCCGGAGCAGGCGGCCGCAATGTCGTAGGCGGCAGCGTTGTTGGCGCCGAGCAGGGCTTGCAGGTCGCAGGCGGTCGACGGCAGCAGCCGATCCGGCGTCGCGGTCGCGCACACGATCACGTCGACTTCACCGGCGCTGACGCCGGCTCGTTCCATCGCGATGCGCGAGGCGCGCGCGCCCATTTCGGCGGCGCCGAGCTCGGGCGGCGCGATGCGGCGCTCGCTGATGCCCGTCCGCTCGCGGATCCACTCGTCGGAGGTGTCCATCCGCTGCGCGAGGTCGTGGTTGGTGACCACGCAGTCCGGGAGGTACCGGCCCGTCGAGACGATCTCCACGATCGGCTTGGGTGCCTTCATGCTTCCTCCGGGTCGTGCTTACGCGTTGTGCCGGGCTGGCGCTTCCGCCGTAGCGGGCGCATCGCCGCCGACATCCGCTCCGTGCGCGGCCGCGTCCTCCAGAATGTGTCCGACCATGCGCGTTTCGACGGCCTGCCGCGCGACGCGCAGCGCATTGCGAATCGCGCGCGCGGGCGAGCCGCCGTGGCAGATGATCGAGACGCCGTTCACGCCCAGCAACGGCGCCCCGCCATACTCCGTATAGTCGAAAACGCGGAACAACGCATCCAGGTTCAGCGTCACTTGCGCCTTCGCCAGCTCGGCACCCAGCAGGCCGTGCATGAAGCCGGTGACGGATTCGTAGAACTTGAGCAGCACGTTGCCCGTGAATCCGTCCGTGACCAGCACGTCGCACACGCCGCGAATGATGTCGCGGCCCTCGACGTTGCCGATGAAATTCAGGTCGCTCGCGCGCAGCAGACGGTGCGCCTCGACCGACACCTCATCGCCCTTTTCCGGCTCCTCGCCGATGTTCAGCAGCCCGACGCGCGGCTGGGGCCGGCGCCACACGTCTTCGACGTAGATGCCGCCGAGCCGCGCGAACTGCAGCAACTGCGCCGGCTTGCAGTCCACGTTCGCGCCGCTGTCGATGAGCAGGCAGGGCAGCCCTGCGGTCGGCAGGACGGTCGCGACCGCGGGCCGGTCGATGCCGCGCAGCGCCCCGAGCAGGAACAACGAGGCCGCCATCACGGCGCCCGTCGAACCGGCGCTCACGAAGGCGTCCGCCCGGCCCTCGCGCTGGAGCATGAGCCCCACCACGATCGAGGACTTCGGCTTGCGCCGAACCGCCGACGCCGCGCCCTCCCCCGGCCGGATCACATCCGGAGCATGGACGACGTCGATTCGGCCTCGCGGCGCATCCGGATACCGCGTCAACTCCTCGGCGACGCGGACTTCATCGCCGATCAGCAGGATCGAAACGTCATCGGGCAGATCGCTCAACGCCTGAACCGCGCCCTCGACCTCTACGGCCGGGTGCCGGTCCGTTCCCATGGCGTCCAGCGCGATCCGCACCGGCGCTCCTCAGATCTCCTCGACCTCGAAGACCCGCTGCCCGCCGTAGAATCCACACGAGGGGCAGACCCGATGCGGTATCCGCGGGTCACCACACTTCGGGCATGCGCTGATCGTCGGCATCTCCGCCTTCATCGCGCCACGCCGCTTCCGTTTCCGCTGCTTCGAAATTTTCTTTTTCGGTACGGCCACGTTGCCTCCTCATCCATCCGGCCGGAGCCGCTTCAAAACGGCCCAGCGCTCGTCCGTCTCGTTCACGACACAGCCGCACGGGCCCCGATTGAGGTCCTTGCCACAACGCGGGCACAGCCCGGCGCACGACACCTTGCAGAGTACATACTCCGGCGCCGCCAGGAGCGCCTGCTCGCGGATCGCCGGGGTCAGATCCACCTCCCGGGCCCGCTCCCCGAACGTGTAGTTCTCCTCGTCCGGATCGGGTCCGGCGTCGGATTCGGGCCGGTACAGCATGACGACCGGCTCCTCGAACGTCACCCGCACCGGCATCAGGCAGCGCCGGCACTGCATGGCAGCGACGCCACCGAGGGTGCCGCGAACCACGATATCGCTCCCGGCCGACATGGCCTCGAGGTGGACTTCGAGGCCATTGGCCAGGTCGAGGCCGGACCCGCCCCAGAGCGGATCATCGGACCGGATGCGGGCATCGAACCGGAGCCGCTCGCCGCGCTGAAGCAGGCTCCGATCGACTTTCAGCATAGTCGTTTATGATGCCAGTTCGGGCCCCCTTCGTCAACCGGCCGACCCGCTCAGCCGGCCGCGGCGAGGACTTCGCTCGTCGGGAAGAAGAAGGCGGCTTCGCGGGCCGCGTTCTCCGCTGAATCCGAGGCGTGGATCGCGTTGCGCTCCTTGGATTCCGCGTAGAGGGCCCGGACGGTACCGGCCGCGGCCTCGGCCGGGTCGGTGGCGCCGATCGCGTCGCGCAGGGCCTTGACGGCGTTCTCGCGCTCGAGCAGGACGGGGATGACCGGGCCGGAGGTCATGAATGAGACGAGCGAGCCGTAGAAGGGCCGTTCCCGGTGGACGGCGTAGAACTCGCGGGCCTGGGCCTCGGTGAGGCGCATCATGCGGATGCCACGGATGCGGAAGCCCTGTTCTTCGAGGTGGGCGAGCACGCGCGCCGACACGCCACGTGCGACCGCGTCGGGCTTGATGATCGCCAGCGTCTGGTCCATGTACGAATCCTCAGGTTACGGTGTGGAGTCGTGTTCAGCGGCCGAGCGCGTCACGAACGAGGCCGACGACGTCGGACGGCCGTTTCGCGACGGCGATGCCATTGCGCTCGAAGGCCTCCATCTTCTCGGCCGCGGTTCCGGCCGAGCCGCTGATGATGGCGCCGGCGTGGCCCATCCGCCGGCCGGGCGGCGCGGTCTGTCCGGCGATGAAGCCGATAACGGGCTTCGACATCTTCTCCCTGACGAAGCGGGCCGCGTCCTGCTCGTCGGTCCCGCCGATCTCCCCGATCATGACGACCGCGCGGGTTTCCTTGTCCCGCTCGAAGGCCTCGAGACAGTCAATGAAGTTGGTGCCGTTGATGGGATCGCCGCCAATTCCCACGCAAGTACTCTGGCCGATGCCGGCATGGGTCAGCTGATAGACGACCTCGTACGTGAGAGTGCCGGATCGGGAGACGACACCGACGGGTCCGGGCGTCGCGATCTGACCGGGCAGGATGCCGACCTTGCTCTTTCCCGGCGAGAGCAGGCCCGGGCAGTTCGGCCCGAGCAGGCGTGCGCCGCGCTCTTTCACAAACGGCTGTACGCGGGTCATGTCGAGGACGGGAATGCCCTCCGTGATCGCCACGATGAGTTTCACGCCGGCGTCGGCGGCTTCCATGATCGCGTCGGCCGCGAATGCGGGTGGGACGTAGATCACGGAGGTGTTGGCTCCGCTCTGCGCCACGGCGTGCTCGACCGTGTCGAAGATGGGCACGGCGCGGCCGTTCGGGCCGGCAAACTGCTGTCCGCCCTTTCCGGGTGTCACGCCGGCCACGACGTGCGTACCGTACTCGATCATCTGGCGGGCGTGGAAGGACCCATCGCGGCCGGTGATGCCCTGCACAACCAGGCGGGTTCCCTCGTCAATGAAGATCGCCATCGTTCGTGTTTCCCCGAGTGCTCGGATGTTCGCTTCGGCGGCTCAGCCGCGGGCCAATTCGACGGCCTTCTGCACGACTTCGTCCATGGACGTGGTCGCCGAGAAGCCCGCTTCCTGCAGGATCTGCAGTGCGATGTCTTCGTTGGTGCCGGTGAGGCGAATGACGATGGGCACCTTGAACTCCATCCGACGCGTCGCTTCGACGATGCCGTTGGCGACGTCGTCGCAGCGCGTAATGCCGCCGAAGATGTTGAAGCAAATCACCTTCACTCTCGCATCGCTGGTGATGATCGAGAGCGCGCTGACGACCTTTTCCGGATTCGAGGACCCGCCGATGTCGAGGAAGTTCGCGGGCTCACCGCCGTAGAACTTGATGAGGTCCATGGTCGCCATGGCGAGGCCGGCGCCGTTGACGATCGCGCCGATGTCGCCGTCCAGCTTGATGTAGCTGAGTCCCGCGTCGCGCGCGGCCGTCTCGGCCGGTGGCTCGGACGACGAATCGCGCAAGCCTTCGATGTCGGGCCGCCGGAACAGCTCGTTGTCGTCGATGTTGAACTTGGCGTCGAGCGCCTTGACCTCGCCGGTTGGTGTCGTGACCAGCGGGTTGATCTCTGCGAGCGATGCACCGCTCTGCACGAATGCGGCGTAGAGCTTTGTCAGGATGCTGGCGCAGGCGCGCTGCTGCTTGAGATCGTCATAGAGCGCGACGGCGAGCGAGTAGGCCTGGTACGGCAGCAGCCCGTAACGCGGATCGACCGCGAGACGCGTGATGGCGCGTGGATCGCGGGCCGCGACTTCCTCGATGTCGACGCCGCCTTCGCGGCTCACCATGAAGACGGGGCGCTGGCTGCTGCGATCGACGATGACGCCGACGTATGCCTCGGAGGCGATGTCCTCGGCTGGCGCCACGAGGACCTTCTCGACCGTGAGCCCCTTGATGGACATGCCGAGGATGCGCTCGGCGTGGGCACGCGCCTCTGCCGCGGTCTTGGCCAGCTTCACGCCGCCGGCCTTGCCCCGACCACCGGCGTGGACCTGCGCCTTGATGACGACGGTACCGCCGAAGCGGCCCGCGCTCTGCTCCACGGCGTCCGGTGTGCTCGCCACCTCGCCGGGCGGGACCGGTACGCCGTGCGCCCGCAGGATGTCCCGCGCCTGATATTCGTGGATGTTCATCGCCGTCCGTGTTCGAGTCCTGACATGATCGTGGCCGGGGTGTGGACCCGGCCACGGCTCAGGGGACGATCTCCGTCCCGTGGTTTCCCTGCACCGCCTCCAGTCCGCGATCCAGCCGCGCGATGATGGCACGTCGCCCGCTGCTGCGCACGAATGTGGCCGCCGCTTCGACCTTGGGCCGCATGCTGCCGGCGCCGAGTGCACCTGCTGCGCGCAGGGCGTCGGCCTCGTCGACGGTGAGTGAGCGGATCACGCTCGCCGCGGGCGCGCCCCACTCCCGATAGACGCCATCGACGTTCGTCAGGATCAACAGCACCGCCGCTTCGAGGTCCCGCGCGAGCACGGCCGCCGCCCGGTCCTTGTCGATGACCGCGTCGATCCCTTCCAGCCCGAGGGCTGGGTGTACGTGGACGGGCGTTCCGCCACCTCCCGCCGCGACCACGATCGCACCGGCGCGCGTGAGATTCCGGATCTGCTCGCGTTCGACGATCTCGAGCGGTCGCGGCGATGGCACGACGCGGCGCCAGCCGCCTTCGACCGCCTGGATGGCCCAGCCGTGATTCGCCGCCAGGCTTCTCGCCGTCGCTTCGTCCATGGTCCGACCGATCGGCTTGGTCGGCACCCGCGTCTCGTGGGCGTCCGGGTCGACCACCACCTGGGTCACCACCGCCGCCACCCGGCG
>JBFJPA010000243.1:0-7186 GCA_041617355.1 Longimicrobiales bacterium | reverse complement strand
CGCGTTCGAGTATCTCGAGTCGGCCGGCGGCGTGGCCGACGTCGTACACATGCAGGAGCGGCTCGGCTTCTCGGCCGCCGTCCTGCGCGGGCTGGTCTCGCGCGGCGTCGCGAGCTTCGCCGAAGAGCGCGTCGAACGCGATCCGTTCGCGGAGTTCCCGCCGGCATCGACACCGCGCCTCGTGCCGACGCCCGAACAGGCCGAGGCCGTGCGGGCGGTCCTCGCGGCAAGCGCGGAAACGCCGCCGCGCCCCCGGCTCCTGGCCGGCGTGACGGGCAGTGGCAAGACGCTCGTCTATCTCGACGTGCTCGAGCGAGTCGTCGGCGAGAGCGGCCGGGGCGCGATCGTGCTCGTTCCCGAGATCGCGCTCACGCCGCAAACCGTCGCCCGCTTCCGGGGCCGCTTTGGCGACACCGTGGCGGTCCTGCACTCGGCGTTATCCGATGGGGAGCGTTACGACGCGTGGCTTGCCCTGCGCGAGGGACGCCGTCGCATCGCGATCGGCGCGCGCTCGGCCGTCTTCGCGCCCGTGCCGGACCTCGGCGTCATTGTGCTCGACGAAGAGCACGAGGCCACGTACAAGCAGTCGGAAGCGCCGCGGTATCACGCGCGGGAGGTCGCGATCATGCGGGCCCGTATGGCTGGCGCCCTGTGCGTGCTCGGAAGCGCCACACCGTCGCTCGAGAGCTGGGAAAACGCGCGCACCGGAAAGTTCGAGACGGTTTCGCTTCCCGAGCGCATCGGCGGCCGGCCCCTGCCGCCCGTGCGCGTCATCGACCTGCGCGCGACTCGAGCGACGGACCGGCACCCGACCATCCTCTCGGCCCCACTGGCGACGGCCGTGCAGGAACGACTCGACCGCAGCGAGCAGACGATCCTGCTCCTGAACCGGCGCGGGTATTCGGCCTTCGTGCAGTGCCGCCACTGCGGCACGGTCCGGCGCTGTGGTCAGTGCAACGTATCCATGACGTATCACCGCACCCGGCGCAGACTGCTCTGCCACTACTGTGCGCGCGAAGAACCGCCACCGACGGTGTGCGCCGAATGTGGGTCCGACAACCTCGCGTTTCGCGGCGTGGGTACCGAGCAGGTCGAGCGCGAGGTGATCGAACGGTTTCCCAGCGCCCGCATCGCCCGCATGGATGTCGATACGACGTCGGCCAAGTGGTCGCACCACGATATCCTCGACCGGGTCGGCACAGGCGAGATCGACATCCTGCTCGGCACGCAGATGATCGCGAAGGGGCTGGACTTCCCGAACGTCACGCTGGTCGGCGTCGTCAACGCCGATGTGGCAATGAACCTGCCGGACTTTCGTGCGGCCGAGCGGACCTTCCAGTTGCTGACGCAGGTCGCCGGCCGCGCGGGCCGCGGTCCGCGCGGCGGCGAGGTCTTCGTGCAGACGGCACTTCCGGATCACTACGCGATTCGCGCCGCCGTCACACACGACTTCGCCGGCTTCGCCGAACGTGAGCTGGAAGAACGGCGGGGCCCGCAATACCCACCGTTCGGCAGGCTCGCCAACATCCTCGTCAGCGGGACGGACGAAGCCGCCGTGGAAGGTGGCATCACGGCCCTCGTACAATGGACGCGCGAGAAGATCGAGGCCGCCGGGCCGGAGTCCGTCCGCCTGAGTGGGCCAGCGCCCTGTCCGATCGACCGGATTCGGGGCCGCTGGCGCTGGCATTTCCTGCTCCGTACGCGTCGGGCGCGGGCCCTCGGCGACCTGTGCAGGGCTCTGCAGCAGAGCGCGCCGTTGCCCGGCCGGGCCGGTGACCTGCGCTTCGTCATCGATCGGGATCCTGTCACGCTGCTGTGACCGATACGCGTTCGTATTGCAGGAAACTGAGCCTTCCCGTTAGACTTTTTCGCGTTCACCCCGCGGTCGGCCGACACTACCGGTTAAGGGGACCGCGGATCGACCGCACACGGGGAGGGGTAGTGGGGGAATGCCTCGCCACTCCGGCGGGGCGCTGTACCGCGCGAAGGAGGGTGTCGTCACGGTGACGGGGTGCCTGGCTCTGAATGCGTCCTTCGAGCCGCTAACGCTCCTGCCGATTCGCCGAGCGCTGCGGCTCGTCATTGATCGCAAGGCGGAAATCCTCGAGACCGACAGCACGCGTTTGTTCCGCTCCGAACGCCGCGAGCTGCCGTGTCCGTGCGTGATCCGGCTCGTCCGCTTCGTTCATGTGCCTCGCAAGTTCCGTCGCCAGGTCACCAACACGTTCCTGTTCGCGCGCGACAGCTACTCCTGCCAGTACTGCAACCGCCACCGCTCGCTGTTGCGCGGCCGTGAATTCCTGACCCGTGACCACGTCGTGCCGATGTCGCGCGGCGGTAACAACTCCTGGCAGAACGTCGTCACCGCCTGCTCGGCGTGCAACAACCGCAAGGGAAGCCACCTGCCCGAAGAGGTCGGCATGTTCCCCGTACACGCGCCGCGCGAGCCGAACTACGTCGAGCTCGTCTGGGCCGTGCGCAAGATCACGGCCGTACAGGCGAAGTACATCCGCATGTTCTACGGGGAAGAGGTCCTGTCCGCGCTGCAGCACCGGATCGATCCGGACGAGCTGTAGGCAGACGACCGGCCGCGCCGCGGCCCAGCCCACCGCACTACCTGCTCAACAGCCCGCTCACGAGTCCGAGGAACACCGCGACCAGGACGAGCGCCGTGAAGACCATCGCGACCGCGAAGATCGGTACGAATGTGGCCGCGGCCGCGCGGCCCGTCGAGCAGCGGTGAACTTCGCGAACGCCGACCACGGTGACGACCGCCCACCAGATGCTGCCCACCAACGTGCCGACCCACGGAATCAACTGGAAGAGCGAAGTCGCGGACGCGTAGAGGAGAACGTGTAACGTTTCGCGCGCGCTCTGCTGCCTCGCACCGAACACGATGAGGCCCGTCTGCACCAAACCCGCCAGCAGGACCGTGAAGGCGAGCGCCAGCGGCCCCGCGAACAGGAATGCGATGACGGCCTCCGAACGTGACGTGCCAAGGGTATCGGACCACAACCAGTCGCGACTGGGCAACACTTCGCCCCAGAACAGGTCGGCGCCCGCGCCGGCGTAGCTCAACACGATCAGGAAGACCATGGCCGGACCGAGACGCGCACCGAGGGGCAAGCGAGAGTAAAAGCGCGCCGGTCGACGCACGACCTCGGACCAGGTTTCGGCTAGCGCGTCGAGGGTGGACGTGTCCGGCTGCGGCGGCCAGGGAAACTCCGGCGGTGCCAGCGTCTCGGTCGTCTCGTCGAGGTCGGGCGAGTCGCCGTTCACTCGGCCCGTAGCCAGCCGTTGACCTTTTCCAGGAGGCCCCGGATCTCGACGGGCTTCCGAACACAATCGTCCGCGCCCGCTTCCAGCGCGAGCGAATGCGCGCCGTCCATGGCCGTGACCGCGATGATGGGAACACGGCGGGTCGCGGCCATGCTCCGGATGCGCCGGGTCGCCTCGAAGCCGTCCACGTCAGGCATCATGATGTCCATCAGGATCAGATCCGGGTGTGCGGCCAGCGTCTGCTCCACGGCCTCGCGTCCGTTCGCCGCGAGCACCACATGGAAGCCGAACGCTTCGAGCAGGGCACGCAACGCTTCTCGACTGTCCTCATGGTCCTCGGCCACGAGGATCGTGACGGACGCGTCCCTGCTCGCGCCTCCGCGCGTCGCGCTCGCTGACCTCCGTGTCACTCGCGCACCATGTTCGAGGTTGTGGCCTGCCGCCGCAACCGATTCGACGGGTGCAAGATCCAGGCCTTCGAGGAGACCCCGGACTTTACGTGTCGGAGAGACCCGCCTTACGTTGCCCGCCCATGATCTCCGCACGAGCGACCGGCCGGTTCGACGGCGCAGTCACGGGCGGTTCGGAACACGATCCGCGTGCCGTCGATGGCTGAGCGGCCCCGAAAAGGCCGGGGCAATTCGCGTCAGAGCTCCGACCGAGGGCGGGCGCCATTGCCGGCGGCGCCGCCCGTCCATCCGGCAGAACGGCCGCCGGCCGCCCCGCGCGAGCTCGAGACGGATCCTCCCGGGCGACGCACGTTTCAGGCGGGCGAGGACGAATGGGTGTGCTGGGTCTCCGGCAAGTCAGCGAGCGGGACCGGGCCCTACGGCCTCGGCATGGTCGTCGCCGTCCACTTCGCACCGGCCAATTCTTCAGAACGCCCTCGCTTCGAAGCGCTGCTGGAGCGGGGTCGCTTCGTCGGCCTGTTCGACGAGGAGCTTCGCCGCCTGCTCGCGCGCGCCATCCCTATTGTCGAGCCGGAACGCGGCGACGGCACCGACGGCCGCTGACGCCCGGCCGGACTCCCGCCGCGAGCCAACGGTGGACGGGGTGCCAGTGCCCGGCCATAATACGCGCCCGCCGAGCCCGGCGACGGGCCGGCGGCGGTATCGAGATACGCCCTCGGAGGTCTTTTGAGCGAAGCCGCACCGCGACGTCGCATTCTCACCGGCGACCGGCCCACCGGCCGCCTGCACCTCGGCCACTGGGTCGGCAGCATCCAGAACCGCGTACGCCTGCAAGACGAGTACGAGTGCTTTTTCATTCTCGCCGACCTGCACACGTTGACGACCCGGCCGGAGAAGGACGCGATCGCAGAAGTGCCGGAGAACATCCGACAGACGGTGCTCGATTATTTCGCTTGCGGCATCGACCCGGAGCGCTCGACGGTCTTCGTGCAATCAGCTGTGCCCGAGACCGCCGAGTTGAACCTCATCTTCGAAATGCTCGTCACACTGCCGCGCCTGGAACGACTGCCCAGCATCAAAGAGATGGCGGAGGCCGCGCACCTCGATGTGCTGCCTTTCGGACTGGTGGGGTACCCGGTCCTCCAGGCCGCCGACATCCTGCTGCCGCGCGCGCACCTCGTGCCCGTCGGCAAGGACAACCTGCCGCACGTCGAGATCACACGCGAGATCGCTCGTCGCTTCAATTACCTGTATGGCGACGTGTTCCCCGAGCCCGAGCCGCTGATCAGCGAAGTGCCGACATTGCCCGGGACAAATGGTATGCAGAAGATGTCGAAGTCGCTCGGCAACGCGATCCTGCTCTCGGATCCCGATGACGTCGTCCGCGACCGCATCATGAAGATGTACACGGACCCGAATCGCGTGCGCGCCGACATTCCGGGGACCGTCGAAGGCAATCCGGTGTTCATCTATCACGATGCGTTCAATCCGGATCGTGAAGAAGTGGATGACCTCAAGACGCGGTACAGGGAAGGCCGTGTCGGCGACGTCGAAGTCAAGAAGAAGCTGGTCCGCGCCATGAACGCGTTCCTCGAGCCGTTCCGCGCCCGTCGTGCGGCGGTCGAAGCCAGGCCGGACTATGTCGACGATGTCCTGCACGCCGGCAATGTGCGGATGCGCGAGATCGCACGCGACACACTCGAACGTGTGCGCGCCGCCATGGGCATCACCTATTTCCGCTGAGCACGCGGCGAACGCCGCTATACGCTCCACACCCGTCCGAGGAGTTGCGATGATGAGAACGCCGTGGATCCTGTTGGTCGCCGTAGCATGTGCGCCGGCCGCCGATGCGCCACCCGCCACCGAGGACGCGGCCCCGGCTGCGGAAGTCGCCCCTGACGCCCAAACCGCGCAGATCGGCTGCGTGCCAGCGGCGCGTATGGCGGTCGCGGGTCGCGCCAGCCCGTACGACTCGGTTGAGTTCAAAGTCGGTGGGCAGGATGCCCAGGTCTGCTACGGCCGGCCGTACGCCAAAGGCCGCACCATCTTCGGCGGACTCGTGAAGTACGGCTCGTTGTGGCGGACCGGCGCGAACGAGCCGACCATCCTGCAACTGTCCGCGCCGGCCTCCGTCGCGGGCGTCGCAGTGGGCGCCGGCAGCTATTCGCTCTACACCATCCCGGGTGAAGCCGAGTGGACCATCATCGTGAATCGGTCCACGAGCCAATGGGGCCACGAAGGCAGCTACACGCCGGACGTCGAGGCGCAGGAAGTCGGTCGGGGAACCGTGACGGCGGAGTCGATCGACGAGCCGGTCGAGCAGTTCGGGATTCGAGCCGAGGCGGTTGAAACAGGTGTTCACCTCGTCCTCGAGTGGGAACGGACGCGCGTCCGCATCCCCGTCTCGCCGCGCTGAATCCGACCGCGCGCCGGTGACCCCCGCCCGCCGGTGGCGGGGGTCCGGCGCCGCTTCGACCCGGGCGTCGGTCCCCGCGGCACGTGCGGTCCGGCCCCTCGGCCTGTTGGCACCCCGAGAACTCGACCGTCGTACAACGGGTTGCTTGAGCGCGGGAAGCTCCCCACCGTAGCCGGCGCATCCCGGCGGTTGTGAGGGTACGTGTCACACGTTGCCGTCCCCGCGCGTTTTACCCATCGAACGGCCTTGGGCCCGGGAGCTCAGTGGATTTCGACGGATTGTTCCAGCGACTCTACCCCTCGCTGTACCGTTACCTCCACCGGCTCACGGGCGACGCCGATGCTGCCGAAGATATCGCGCAGGAGGCGTTCGTCCGGTTGTTGCGGCAGGATTTTCCCGAGGCGGAGGTCCGGCCCTGGTTGTTTACCGTCGCGATGAATCTGGTCCGCGATCGGGCGAGGAAGTCTGAACGCCGTCAGCGGCTCCTGACGGGCGCACCGGCGCTCACACGGCCGTCGGCGCTGCCCGATGAAGAGATCGAACGGTCGGAACGGATCCTGCGAGTCCGCCGAGTGCTCGCCAGACTGTCGGAGCGCGATCGACAGTTGCTGTTGATGCGAGAAGAAGGCTTCAAGTATGAGGAAATCGCGCAGGTGGTCGGCGTCGCGCCGGCCTCGGTAGGGACGTTGATCGCTCGCGCGCTTCGCCGATTCGTGGAAGCGTTTGACGGGCACGAGGCAGTCGATGAGCCACGTTGACGAGGGAACACTCCAGGCCTGGATCGACGACGCCCTGAGCGAAGTTCAGCTCAAGGCCGTCGATGCGCATGTCGCCGCGTGTGCGACGTGCGCGGCCGAGGCGCGTACCCTGCGCGAGCTCGCGCAGCGCGCAACCGAGTGTCTCTCCGGCGTCGGCGAGCCGCCCGTCGCTGACCTTGCCACCTTCGCGGCGCTGCGGCGCCGTGCCCGCCGACCGGCAGTCACGCGTGGGCTGAGTGCGGGCCTCGCGCGGGCGGCCATGCTGCTTCTGGCCTTGGCCGGCGTGGTCGCCGCAGCAGTGCCGGGCTCGCCGCTGCGCCAGT
>JBFJPA010000242.1:0-7186 GCA_041617355.1 Longimicrobiales bacterium | reverse complement strand
GGCAAGCCATCCTGGCGGCACTGCGCGGCAATGAACGTCGCGTAGCCGCGCTCCGTTTCCGCGGTACGACCGACCTGTGGCCGGAAGTCGGCTTTGACCTTGAAGAGATCGCCGAACTCGTCGTCCACGGCCCTGAGCAGATAGTAGGTGCGGGGCTCGCCGATCAGCACCACCTTGAGTCGCACGGGAATCGCTTCCGGCCGCATGGTCTCCGTCGCGACGAGGCCGACCTCCGTCGCCGCTTCCGTCGGCTGGACCTCGCCCGTCCGCAAAACCCGCTTGAGCGCCGGCCACGCCAGCGGTCGCGTCAGCAGCTCCTCCGCGTCCAGCAGCAGGAAGCCGCCGTTCGCGCGGTGCAAAGCGCCCGCCGTGATCCGCGTGAAGTCCGTCGTCATGACACCGAACTCGATGCGGTGCTCCATTCGCCCCAAGAGATTCACGAAAGTCGGATTCGACTCTTCGACGACGGGCGCGCCGTGCGACGGGTCCGTGCTCGTGATCACGTTGATGGTGTAGCGGCGGAAGAAATCGTCGCGGGCCGCAACCATCAACACGCGAGCGGGCCCCTCGACGTCCGGCGCCATTGGCGCCAGGAACTGCTCGGAGTGTTCGACGACATCGGCGAGGAGCGCGTCCAGATACTGCACCACTGGCTCGAACCCGCCGTAGCTCGCCTGGAGTGGCTCCAACCGCCGGGCCAACTCGTCGGCGATCACGGAGCGGTGGTACGCCTCGATCTCTTCGGCAGCCTGCCGCTTCAGCTCATCGATCTCGCGGTGGATGGCAAAATGCCTGGCCTGCGCCGCCTGCACGTGCTCGTCGATCGTCGCGCGTACGTCGGCCGGCAGCTCCAGGTACGCGTCCCGCCGCAGCACGTCGTGGCCGCGCGCCGGCACGATCTCGAGCGAGTCCGCCGATCGGTCGATCGTGACGTACTCGTCCGCCGCGATCTCCTTTTCAAAGGACTCGACCGCCGTGGCCGCGCGCTTTTCCAGGCCCGCGACCAGCGTGGCGCGGCGCGCGCCGACAGCCTCGGACTGGAGTAGCCGGGGGATCGTGCTGCGCAGGTCGGTGACCAGCTTGTCGACGTCGGCGCGAAACGGCACCGCCCGGCCGGCCGGTAGTTGCAGGGCGCAGGGCTCACGCGGATCGCGGAAGTTGTACACGTAACACAGGTCGGCCGGCGGCGAGGCCCCCCTCGCGTACGGCGCGACCGTGAGACGCGTGTGCGTCCAGCGGCCGGAGCCAGGCGCGCCAAGCACGAAGATGTTGTAACCCGGCGACCGCATCTCCAGGCCGAAATTCAGCGCGGCGACTGCGTCCTCCTGATACTGCAACTCATCGTGCGGCTCCAGCTCGGCGGTCGATCCGAAGCCGAGCTGCGCCCGGTCACAAGCGCGGTATAGATCCGTGGCACCGAGGCGAACGGCCTCGTCCACCCCGCCCGCCGGTGCGTCCGGCCGCTCGGTGCGTCCGTCCGACGAAACGCGACGCCCTTTCTCCGCGGACATCGCTTACACGGCGACCGCGGGCGCCTCTTTGCGCAGGAGACCACGGATCGCGGCCGCCTCCTCGGCGAGCAGCTCGATCACATCGTCGACGGAGAGCAGGCCCGCCAGCTTGCCCTCGTCGGTGAGCACGACCAGGCGGCGGGCCCCGAACCGCTGCATCACGCGCAGCGCCTCTTCGATGGCCGTCGACTCCTGCACTGTACGCAGCTCCCGTGTCATGATCTCTTCGATCGTCGTGTAGGCGGGATCGCGGTCCTCCGCGACCGACCGCATCACGATGTCGCGATCCGTCAGAATCCCGACCGGACGACGTTCCTTATCGACGACGACGAGTGCGCCGACATTGTTCTCGCGCATGCGGTGCGCCGCATCGCGTACGGTCTCGTTGCCGGTCGCAAAGACGACGACACGGCTGCAGATTTTTCCAGCCGACATGGTTCCCTCCTCCGGCCACGTGGCCAAACCGCGATTCGCGCGGCATCGCCACCGATGTATCGTTGCAGCCGCGCGTGTGATGACGCTGTCGGGCAGTTCACGAACCCGCTGTCGGGCCCAGCCCGTTGTGCGGTTTCCGGGCGATTCGCCCCACAGCCATGACGGGGAATGGCGGACTGCGATGGCGCGGCATTCCACACACCGTGATGAGTATGGAGACCAGCGCGGACGAGTTCGACGAGCCGCGTGCCGCCGCTGGTTCGACTCCGCCTGTCGGCGAGCGGCGCAACGGGCTGGCACGCACGGGATCCGGCGCGAACCACGAACGCGTCGGAGCGATCGTCCTGTACTTGCTTGCGATCGGCGCCGGCTACCTGCTGGTTCGCCTTCTCTGGCCCTTCCTTCCCGCGTTCGTGACCAGCGCGGTGATCGCAGTTCTCGTGTTCCCCGCGTACCGCACGCTACGCGCGCGGGTCCGACACGCTCCGATCGCAGCGTTCGTCACGACGGTCATCGTATTCTTCCTCGTCCTGCTGCCGGCCATTGGCCTTGCTCTCCTGCTACTCGACCAGATCCGCGGCGGACTCGGCTGGATCGCGGGCGGGGCGAACGACGTGCTCGGGCCGACCGGCGGTTTTCGGGAGTGGTTCGTGGCGCTCCTCGGGCGGCTCGGTTTCGAGAGCACGGGCGTGGCCGAGGCGCTGTCCCGCCAGACCGAGGGCGTCATCGCTCTCCTCGCCGAGCGCACGCTCGCGCTGTTCACCGGGTTGGGCGGCTGGCTCTTGCAGGCGGGTGTCGCCCTGTTCACGCTGTACTACATGTTGCGGGACGGCGAGGCGCTGGTCGCCCACGTGAAATGGCTGGTTCCGCTCGAGCCCGAGCTGCGCGACCGTCTCTTCGACGAGGCCCACGAAGTCACTCATGCCACGATCTACGGCAACGTCGTTGTCGCCCTGGTTCAGGGAACGCTGGGTGGGCTCGCCTTCTGGGCGCTCGGCCTGACCGCACCAATCCTGTGGGGCACCGTGATGGGCGTGCTCTCGCTGCTGCCCGTGGTCGGCGCCTTCTTCGTATGGCTGCCTGCCGGCATCGTCCTGATCGTGAACGGCAGCGTCGCGCAGGGTGTGTTCCTGCTCGTGGTCGGTACGTTCGTCATCTCCACGGTCGACAACGTGCTCCGCGCGGTGCTGGTGGGCGGGCGAGCGCAGCTGCACCCGCTTGTCGTCTTCTTCAGTGTGCTCGGCGGACTGTTCGTATTCGGCGCCGTCGGCGTCTTCGTCGGGCCGGTCCTGTTCGTGCTCTCCTTGATGCTCGTCGAGATGGCGAGACTCTCGCTGGAGTCGACGGACGGTGCGTCGGCCGTGACTCAGCCGTCGAATCCGTGGGGCATCACGATGCGATCACCTTCGACGCGACCCCTGCGCGGTCGATGGCGAGCCGTCCGTCGCGGACGTTGATGTGCGACGGTCGGCGATGTGCGTACCTGCCTGACGCTCACGAGCGTTCTCCCTGACAGACGCACCGATCTGCCGGTCTCAGGTTACGTGTCGGAGGGAAGGCCCGGCATACTGCCGGGTTCCCTTGGGAACAGTCGCAGGACTCGAGGAGGAGCCATGACAACGATCACGCGGTATCGGAGCCCGCTCGCACGGCTCTTGCCCTTTGCCGGCTTTGATGATGTGGCCCGTGAGGCGCGCCGGCTGTTCGAGGATGTCGATGCGCCAATGGCCCGCTTCGACGGCTTTACCTTCACACCTGCGCTCGATGTCGTCGAGAACGAGAACGAGCTCGTTCTGACCGCCGAGCTGCCGGGCCTGAAGCCCGAGGATGTTCACGTCGAGGTGGACAACAACATTCTCACGCTCAAGGGCGAGAAGAAGGCGGAGTTCGAGAAGAAGGACAGCCGGTTCCACGTGTGGGAGCGCAGCTATGGCGTCTTCGAACGGATGGTTCCACTGCCCCGCACGGTGAAGGCGGATGCCATCGTGGCCGAGTTCGATGGCGGCATTCTGCGTGTGAAGCTGCCGAAGATCGCGGAGGCGAAGGGCCGCAAGATCCCGGTCAAGGCGAAGTAAACGAGCCCACCACTGGCAACGGTGGAGCGAGACGAACGGCTGGGGGTGTTTCCGCCCTCAGCCGTTCTTCCATTGAAGTCTCACGACGCGTCGTCGCGCCCGATCAGCTCCAGCCGGTCGAGGAGCGTACGAATGCGCTCACGCTGTCGCTTGACCCAGACGCGGGCGGCCAGGAAGCCAGCGCCGGCCGATCCGAGCCCCACTGCACCGAGCATGACGGAGATCCAGGAAACGCCTGGCTGGAAATCGCCGACGGCGAACAGGACGCCCAACACGATGGCCATGGCGGAAAACGATCCACCCAGGACCGCAGGCGTGAGCAGGAGCGACCGCGTTTCCTGCCTTGCCGTGATCGCCGTGCCGGCCGGTGAGGATTCGACACGGACCTGGATGGGCATGCTGTCGCCGGAGGCATTCGACGAGACCCATTCGCGGGCTTCGCCAAAGTGTGTGCTGATGCCGTTCCGTTTGAATTCCGTGCGCAGCACTCCGACCATGCGCTCCCACTGCGCGTCGGTGATGCTCGCGGGAAAGGCACGGCGGCCGGTGAGCTCGAGCGGCAGGCCCAGTCGTGTCGGCGGCGCGGGCGTGTCCCGTCGCGACAGAATCTCGTGCGCAGCCGCACGTAGGTGCTCCCGATCGATGCCGACGTCCTCGGCGACCGCTTCGACCTCCGCGAGCGTGTGGCTGCGAGTCGCAAGCGGCTGCGCCCGTTCCGCTTGCTCCTGTCGATCGGCGGCGCGGGAGAGGATGTCGCGAACCTCATCGTCGCTGAGTGGCGTGTTCGGATCGACCATGGTGCGTGGTTAGTTCATCGGATCACGGCGCGTCACGTCGTCGGCCGAATCTCGTAGTGTTGCGAGCGCTCGTCGAATCGCGACAACAACTCGCGCGCGGCCGGCGGAACATACGCCACTTCGTAGTCTTCACCGACGAACGCCTTGACGTTCTCGAGTGCGTCGAATCGCATCACCGTGATGAATTCGACTTCGGTGGCGTGCGTGCGGCGCAGCAGCTCGATGCCGCGGTACCCCGGGATGTGTTTCGCCGCGATTCCCGGGATGACCGTCGTTCGGAGGAGTTGCTCGTACGCGTCGGCGTTGCCGGGCGACGTCCAGCCGTGCCAGATGCGTGCAATCATGCAGCCACCCTCGGTTCCTCCGATCCGTGCGTCCGCCGCAACACGGGCTTTCGGGCCGGACATCGTTGGCGCCATTGGTGTTATGCCCATCCGGGTGCGCCGACGTGGTCTCCACCCGTTCCGCTCGCAACCCGGGACGAGTCCGCGTTGTTCCGCTCCCGTGCGACCCGTAGCTTGCAAAGTGACAGGAATCGGCGTGACCCGGCAACGCGGAGGACCGAATGGCAAAGGCACACGAAACGACCGAGGCCCTGCAGGCGAAGGGGATCGCGCCCGGCTTCACGGTCAACGACCTGGAGAAGAGCCTGCATTTCTACACCGAAGGTCTCGGCTTCGAAGTGACGGAAACGCAGGAAGAGGATGGCAAGATCCGGTTCGCGATGATGAAAGCGGGCAATGCGCACCTCGGCATCGGCCAGGACGACTTCAAGAAGGGCCGCGATCGCGTGAAAGGCGTCGGCATGCGCATGTGGATTACCACGGATCAGGATGTCACGGCGTTGGCCGAGCGCGCGAAGGCCGCCGGCCTGAGGCTGGACAGCGAGCCAGCCGCCCTGCCCTGGGGGCCGATGGGGTTCTCGCTGACGGATCCGGACGGCTTCGCGCTGACGATTTCCAACGACGGCTGAGTCGCGACCTCGGACGTCCGACGTCGCAGCGGGCTCGGCGCCGGCTCGATCGCGTCGGTGACGAGCGGGCCGCCGGCCAGGCGTAGGCGCGCGCGCGACGAGCTCGGCGCCCATGTGTCCAGCGCCGGCGGCGTCGATCACGCACCGGAACGTGCTGCTCGCCTGGGCGCCGTCGTGCTGCAACTGTTCACGAAGGCGCCCGGGCGCTGGGCAGACCCTCACCTCGATGCCGCGACCGCGGAACGCTTCCGCGCGGAACGCGCGCGCCACGGCATCGTTTACGCCGCCGTCCACGATGCCTATCTGATCAACCTCGCCAGCCGGGACCGCGTGTTGTCCCGGCAATCGTTTACGGCTTTTCGGAACGAGCTCCGGCGCTGTACGGCGCTCGGCATCGAGCACGTGGTCACGCACCCGGGCAACGCCATGGATGACCGTGCGAGCCGGGCGCTCGAGCGAAACGCGCGCGCCGTGACCCGCGCGCTCGAGCAGGTGCCCGGCCCGACCGGCGTGCTCTTCGAGACGACCGCCGGAATGGGCAGCGCCCTCGGCTCGTGCTTCGAAGAGCTGGCTCGATTGATCGACCTCATCCCGCCGCGTTTGCGGCCGCGCGTCGGCGTCTGTTTCGACACCTGTCACGTCTGGGCTGCCGGCTACGACCTGCGCGAGGACTACGACGCCGTGTTCGCCCGCTTCGACGCTCTCATCGGCCTCGAACGGCTTCGCCTGTTCCACCTCAATGATTCCCGCCACGGCCTCGGCAGCCGCCGCGACCGGCACGCCCACATCGGCGAGGGCGCGCTGGGACGTGCGCCCTTCGAGCGCCTCGTCAACGACGCCCGGTTCCGCCACGTGCCCAAGGTGCTGGAGACGCCGAAAGGCGACGACGCGCTCCGCTCGGATCGCCGCAACCTGCGCCGACTCCGCCGTTGGCGGGTGAGCAGCGTCCCGGCGGCGTGAGCGGGCTCAGAACACGGCCGACAGGCGTAGCCCCGCGATCCAGAGACGCCGGTCCACACGGTCGCCGCTCGCGTCGAAGTCGCTGTTGTGGATGCGCTGGACGGATGCCGTGACGAAGACTTCGCCGACCAGGCGCCGCCGCGCGAAGACCTCCGCATGTCCGACATTCGCCAGCTCGGGGAGGGCGTCGGATGCGAGCGTTCGGCCGAGCGCCAGACCGAGTGCGTTGGGCCGGCGGACCCACAGATAGGTCGCACCCAGGAACGCGTGCGCGGGTGACACATCGCCGTTCGACAATCCGGCGCGCGCGTTCAGCGCGTGCTCCCCGAACGACCAGCCAACGACGGAGAACAGTCCCGCGTTCGGTTCCGTCACATCCGTCGACGCGAGGCGGGGATGCTCCGCGGAGTTGACCCAGCCGCCCAGTGCGACGCG
>JBFJPA010000241.1:0-7197 GCA_041617355.1 Longimicrobiales bacterium | reverse complement strand
GGCACGTGGAACGTCGGCACAGGGCCGTTCTCATCGCGGCTCTCGTGGGGCGGCCAGCTCTTTGATGACTTCATCAACTCGGTCAACGGATTCGGTGAGGATTTCGCGGGTCCGGGCGACAAGGATCTGGACTCGGGTGCCATCACGCAGGCGTTCGAGACGCGCCTGAACATCACGAACGGCGGCTTCTTCGTTCAGGAACAAGTGGGATGGCAGGACAAAGTGTTCCTGACGCTGGGTGCGCGCATCGATGGCCATAGCGCATTCGGCGATGACTTCGGCTTCCAGACGTACCCGAAGGCGTCGCTCAGCTACGTCGTCTCGGACGAAGAATGGTTCCCGTCGTTTTTCGAGAGCTTGAAGCTGCGCACGGCGTTCGGCGAGTCCGGCAAGGCGCCGGGCGTATTCGACGCGGCGCGGACGTTCGAGCCGATTGCGGGCGACGAGGGCCAGCCGGGCCTTGCGAAGGACAACCTCGGCAACCCGAACCTGGGCCCGGAACGCAGCCGTGAGTTCGAGGTCGGCGCGGAGGGCGCATTCTGGAATGGCCGCGTCACATTCGACTACACGTATTACAACCAGAAGACGGTGGACGCACTGGTCAGTGTCGTACAGCCGCCGTCTGCGGGGTTCCTCGGCTCGCAGCTCGAGAACGTTGGTGACGTGAAGAACTGGGGCCACGAGGTGGCGGCCAACGTAGCGGTGCTCGAGCTCGACAATTTCGGCTTGACGGTGGGCGGCAACTACGCCTGGAACAAGAATGAAGTGATCGAGCTCGGTGGCGACCTCACGCGGATCGATCTCGCGTGGCGGAATGCCATTGTCGAGGGCGAGGAGTTCCCGTTGTTCTGCAACGAGTTCGTGATGAATCCGAACGAGTTCGCATCGCCGGTGATCGAGGATGATTGCCGCGGCCCGCTCTATCCGCGTCACCAGTTCGGGATCAACAGCACAGTGCGGCTGGGAAGCGACCTGACGCTGGATGTGCTCGGCGAAGGCCAGGCCGGTCATTTCCTGTCGTCGGGCACGGCCCACCAGAACACGCGGCGCCGGCAGAATCCATGGTGCGACGAGATCTGGGAGGCGGACGCGAACGACGCGTCATTGGACGGTTTCGATGCGCTGACGCGCGCACGCTGCCTCGACTCGGCGTACGGGTTGTGGACGCAGAGCGCCGATTTCTTCAAGCTGCGCTCGGCGGCGGTCAGCTACCGCCTGCCGGAAGCCCTGCTGTTCGGCGGGATCCGCTCTGCGGTGGTCCGGCTCCAGGGCAAGAACATCTTCACGTGGACGGATTTCATTGGACTGGACCCGGAGGCGCTCGAAGACGGCTCCGGCGACGTGCTCTACAGGCAGGAGTACTACAACCTGCCCCCCGCACGGTCGTTCGTCCTGAGCATGCGCGTGAACTTCTGACCGAGCGAGGGGGAAACCATATGCGAACGACGGAAAGCAGATTGCGCCTGGCCGGGCTCACGGCCCTCACTCTGGGGGTCGTGGCCGTGGCCGGCTGCAACTTCGACGTCAAGAATCCGGGTGCGATCCTCGAGGCCGACATCAACGACCCCAATGCCGTCAAGGCGTTGGTGACGGGCATGTCGGCGGAGTTCTCGGAAGGCTACGATGGAGCGGCCTTCGTGATCGCTCGGTTGACGGACGAGATGGCGGGTTCCGGGAGCTACAACTCCACGGGCCGCCTGCGCCGCGGCATCATCGAGGACGATGACACGAACGGCATTTGGGGCGACATCCACGAAGCGCGCGCACTGGCCGAAGAGGGCATCGTTCGAATGGAGGCAATCGAGGGGTTCGAGACGGAGGGCAACCCGCTCACGGCTCGAGCCTACCTGTTTGCCGGCTTCAGCAACCGCTGGCTGGGCGAACTGTTCTGCGAGGTCGCATACGACCTCGGCGAAGCGCAACCGAAGGAGGTCGCGTTCCAGCGCTCCATCGGGCAGTTCGAGGAGGCCATCCGCCAGGCGGGGCTCGCGGGCGTCGATACGTTCGCAACGACCGCCTATGCCGGGCTCGCCCAGGTCTATGTCGGGCTCGGTGACTGGACCAAGGCGGTCGAGAACGCGCGCAGAGTGCCGACCTCCTACCAGTACATCGCGTTCTACAGTGCGAACTCCGGCGCGGAGCAGAACGAGATCTGGCAGGAGACGCACGGACGCAACGAGATGTCCGCGTTCGGCGCGCTGGCCGGCATGTCCGCAACTGACGCCGCCGGTCTGGTCGGCTTCGCGCCACCGGATCCGCGCGTGCGTTGGACCGACTGTTCGACGGGCGCGTGCCAGGGCAACGAGCTCGGCGCGGATGGCCGAACCGTTCACTACCGGCAGGAGAAGTATCCCGATGTCGGCAGCGACATGGTGATCGTGTCGGGCACGGAGATGCGGCTCATCGAAGCCGAGGCCGCGCTGATCGGCGGCGATCTCAATGGCTTCCTCACGGGGATCAACGCGGCCCGCGCGTTCCACGGTCTCGACCCCATCATGGCGGGCGAGGTGACGGGCGTCGGTTCGCTGGAGAACACCGACCCGAACGATGCATGGTCGATTCTGGACCGGGAGCGGCATCTCGAGCTCTGGCTCGAGGGACGTCGCCTCTTCGATTTGCACCGTTGGGACCACCCGTTCCTCCGCGGCGGCACCATCATCTATCCCGATGACAACCTCTATGCGGGCATCTCGCAGCGGGCATCGTGTATGCCGATCTCGTTCGACGAGTGCTCGGTGAACCCGAACATTCCGTGTCGTTGACGTTTCCACGTGTCGGGGCCCGTGCAGTTCGCGGGCCCCGGCGCGTGTCGTTTTTTTGCGCCTGCCTGATGTCGCTGGCGTGTGCGGGCGACAGTGCGGGCCCACCCCTCGAGGCGCCCAGCAGTCTGAGCCTTCGCATCGAGAACTTCGCGAAGCTCGACGCGCAGCTCGCCGGGACGTACGAGGCGTGGGTCGTCGATTCGGAGGGCGTGTGGCGGTCGGCCGGGCGCTTCGCGTCGGCGTCGACGGCGCCGCAGGACATCCCGCTCACCAGTCCCATTCGCAATCCGGTCGAGGTGGTCATCACGATCGAGCCGCCGGGCGACACGGACGCGACGGCATCGCCACTGCGGCTGATCGGCGGCCGTATGACGGGCGGCTCGGCGCGCCTCGAGTACAACCGGTATCTCACGCCCGGCGTCGTGCTGGAGCCGTCGCCCGGGCAGCACTTCCTGTTCACTCCGAGCGACAACTTCGAGCTCGGCTACCCGAGTTACGAGGATGCCGGTATCTGGGTGATGAACTTCTTCGAAGACGAGGAGGACGGCAGCTTCTTCGTGTCGTTCACGCCGCTCCAGCCCGGCTGGACGTACGAAGGCTGGGTCGTCCGTGACTACGGCACGGCGAACGCGATCTGGGTCTCGTACGGCAAGTTCCTACCCGACAACCGGAAGAAGGCGAATCGCCGGGATGACACGGGTCTCGGTCCGTACTCCGGGCAGATCGAGTACAGCACGGCCATGGAGAGCGAGGTGTATTTCCCCGGTGACGACTGGCTGGCCAATCCGCACGGCTATCCCGTGCCCGGCGATCTCGCGTTGCCGTTCGACCTGAACGGTGATGCCGCACGTGGCATTCCGAGCCGTTGGACGCACGTCATCACGATCGAGCCGCGCACGGACGGCGGAGAAGACCCTTGGCTCGCGCGTCCCTTCTTCCTGCAACCGTACCGGAACGCGATCGGCGAAGGTGCGGCGGACGTCGGCCGCAAGATCCTGTTCCACCCTGACGAGTTGCCGCGGGGCAGCGTTCGCATCGCCTCCTGACGCGGTCAGCCTTCGCCGGGCAGCTCTGACGGGGCCGGCGAGCGACGCCGGCGGCGCGGATCGCTCTTCGCGCGGTCGATGCGGACGCGACCGTCGCGGAACGTGCCGCGGATGTCGATGGCCGCGACGCCCGGCGTGTCCACGGCGCGCAGCCTGAAATCGGCGCTGCCATCCTTGCGGACGCTGGCCGTTCCCGTGTACAGGACGCGACCGCGCGGACTGGTCACGACAATGCGTGCGCCGCCCGACCGCTCGGGCTCGGTGAGCACGTGATGTTGCACTTCCCAGCCCTTGCCTTCGAGCTCCTGCCGCGCGAGGACGACGCCGGCTTCGGCCTTGGACCGGGTGATGCGCTCGGCGCCGCCGGCCAACTCGGTGGTCGGCACGAACATCAGCGTCTTGCCGAGACATTTCAGTGTCAGCGCGCCCTGAGCGGACAGACGCAGGGCGGCGGCCTTCTGTGAAACCGCCGCAATCGCTTCACCGGCGCGTTTTACCGAGGCCGAGCGGACGGTGATCTCGGTCGCGAGGCGCGCGCTCACGCGCAGCTGCTTCTCCGGCACGCGAACGTTCGAGCCGCGCAGGCCGTGCCGGTGCTCCAGCAGCTGGCCGGCGGCACGGACGGCGGTGCCGATCGCACCTCGCCGCCTCGACAACACGCGGAGTGCTTCCCGTTCCGATTCTCCACCGGCCATCGACAGCCCTTCGATCACGCCGCGCAGCGCGACGTCGTCCTCGATCTCGAGGCCGCGCCGCAAGGCGCGCTTCGCGGCCGGCGTCGCGCTCTGCCCCAGGATGGTCGCCGCCATGGCTCGCAGGCGAGGCGTCTCGCCTTCCTTCATGAGCAGCCGCGACATGTCGCGCGTCTTCTGCCGGTAGTCCTTTCGGCCGAGCAAGGACAGCGCGAGAGGACGGGACAGCTCGCCCTTGCCGCGCAGCGCGGCCTCGCGCAGCTCTTCGACCGTGTAGCGGTCGGGGTCCATGGAATCGCCTGTGAATCTCGATGTCATGTGCGCCTCCATGGCTCAGCACCCGTCTTCCACGGAACAGTGATCGTCCATCGTATTCCCCTGGCCGCTCGTCAGGTCCACGGAGTCGCGGATGCTGTTCGCGCGGCTGCTCTGGCACATCAGGTTGTCCCGCGAGTTGTTGCGGTGGGAAAGCCCGAGGTAGTGACCCAGCTCGTGCGCGAATGTGCGTGCCGTCTGCTCCGATCCCCACAGCCCGGCAACCGGTCCCGTCATGCCCTTCGCGTCCTTGTCGCAGGGGCCGGGCACGGGTGACAGGCCGAGCAGCGTGCCGCCGTTCGAGGGGACGGACATGTTGTGCGGAATGAACATGTCGATGCCGCTGTTGGATACGGTCCAGTCGGCCGTCAGCTGCCCGAGGTCACCTTCCGTCGTCGGCGTGTCCAGACCATCGGCGTCGGCCGTGCTGACGATGTAGTGGCGGACCCGGCCGATGCCCAGACTGATCGTGTGGTAGATGTTGCGTGTCTTGAAGATGCTGTAGTCGATCTCGTTGTAGTCGTCGTCCGTGAACTGGTCGCTGCCGACGGCGATCACGTTCAGGTCCAGGTACTCGCCTTCGAGCCGGTCGAGCTGGCGCTTGAGCGACACGGTCACGTCCGCGCCGGTCGGATCCGTCGGCAACACGCCGCGCGCGAAACCGAAGAAGTGGCGCAGCACGGAGAACTCATCGGGCAGCCCGATGCAATCGGCGAGGTCGCGGAGCGAAGCCATGTCGCCCTCCTACTGGAGTGCGACGAGGATAGGCACGAGCCCGCGCCCGGCGCGCAGCGGCGCCAGCGCCTTGCCGATGACCGCACCGAAGGCCTGTAGTGGGTCGGCCGCGCGCATCGCGTGTCCGGGCGTGTCGGACGTCGTGAGCAGGTCACCCACCCCGACCTCGCCGTACTCCGCATCGACCTTGCAGTAGACCTTCCCGACCAGTGCCACGTTGCGCCGGTCCGGCGAGTCGTGCGCACTGTCCAGAATGATGCCGGGTTTGTGGGCGCCGGCGCCGGACACGACGCCGGCCACACGGCGGTCGTAGGCGCGCGATGCCGAACGCAGTCCTCCCGAATCGTCGATCACGAGGACCGTGCCTTCGTCCACATTCGTCGCGTCGGCCACATCGAACCGCTCGGCGCAGTCGGCGCCGTGCAGCTTGATATCGCCCGAATTACCGTCGAGGTGGATCCGGGTCGTGCCGTTCCCGTCGCGGACGCGGATGTCGCCCTCGTTGCCGTCGGCGCCGATGTCGAGGATGGCGTGCTCGGCGTTGAAGCGGAAGACATCGCGGCCGCCCTGGTCGAGAACGACGAGGTCGCCTTCGTTCCCGTTGGCGCCGATGGTCAGTACCGCATGACCGCCGTCGAAGTGAAAGACGTCGCGGCCGGCGTTGTCCCGCACGATGATGTCGCCCTCGTTGTCTGCCTTGCCGACGAAGATCTGCGCGTTTTTGCCGTTCAGGTGGATGGCGTCCCCTCCGTCGTTGTCGCGGATCAGGAGGTCGCCCTCGTTGCCCTTGCAGCCGAGGTAGAGCGCGCCCGTCGAAGCATCGAACTGCAGAACGGTGCGGGAGGCCTTGCCGTAGCGGCGGCGCACGAAGATGTCGCCCTCGCCGCCGTCCAGCTGGATCGTCTCGTGGCCGGACGTGTTGCGCAGGATGACGTCGCCTTCGTTCCCGTTCGCGCCGACGTAGAGCGCGGCGTTCTGCGCGTTGAAGTGGAGGACGTCCCGGCCTCGGCCATCGCGGACGATGATGTCGCCCTCGTTGCCGTCTGCACCGACGTAAAGCGCGGCAGCGGACGCGTTGAAGTGGAAGACATCCCGGCCGCCGCCATCACGCACGATGATGTCGCCTTCGTTGCCCTGCGCGCCGACGTAGAGGGCGGCACTGGCCGCGTCGAAGTGCAGGACCTGGCGGTTCGCCGCGTCGTGAGCGCGGATCGTGCCGGCCGCGCCGTCTGCACCGACTTCGATGGCCGGACTCGCCGGATCGAGGGCGAGGACGGTTCGATTCGCGCCGGAGATCACCCGCTGGATCACGATGGCGCCGTCCGGCTGCACCTCGAGCAGCGGATTGCCCGTCGCGTCCCGGATCGAGATCGTGTTGTCGCCGGCCTCGAACGTCAGTCGCCGATTGTCGGCGGCATCCAACAGCTCGAGCGTGCCATCCTGACCGTTGCCGCCCAGCGTGCCGTCACCGGTGGCGCCATCGAGGACAACGGTCGTGGACGCGGCCGCGTCCTGTACCTCGACGGTCCCGTCGAACACCTCGCTCATCCCTCCACCTCCTCCTCGGGCTGATGCCGCACCCGGGCCCGGCCAGGTGGCGCGGACGCGCGGATACCGTTGATTCTCGGGAAGGCCGCCGGTTCGGGC
>JBFJPA010000240.1:0-7204 GCA_041617355.1 Longimicrobiales bacterium | reverse complement strand
GCACGTGGTCTGGGTCGGACGCCTCGAGCAGCACATCGAACGGGACGCGGCCGTCCATCCGCGCGAATTCGAAGTCGTGGTTGTGATAGCCGAAGCGTAGACCGGCCGCCGCCGCGCGCTCGCCGGCGCGGCTCAGTCCATCCGCGACGCGGCGGAACCCGTCCAGCGACGCGCGCAGCGAGCCGGGCAATGATGGCACGATGAGCGCGTCGTGACCGATGGTGGCCGCGGCCTCGAGTGTAGCACCCCAGGCATCACCGGTCGCAAGCTCGTAACTAATGTGCGTGGCCGGCGCCGTCAGGCCGGCGTTCGCGAGTGCGTCGCGGACCTGAGCGGGCGAGCGATTGAAGTAGCCAGCGAACTCGACTTCGCGATAGCCGATCTCTGCCACCGTCGCGAGCGTGCCCTCGAAATCGCGCGCCATCAGCGAGCGCAGCGTGTAGAGCTGGATGCCGAGACCGATGGACTGATCCGCGTACGGTTCGGAAGGGACGGGCCAGGGAAACGGCATCGGTACCGCTATACCGAGCGCAGCCGCGCTCTTCAGGAACGCCCGTCGATCCAGCATCTCAGCTGCCTCCGGCTCCACGGGTCAATGCTGTGTGAGGTTTCCCGGACGCGGGTCTGGCCAAGATGCGAGCCTGCCGCCACACACGCCAGCGGCCGGCCGGCCGACCCGTTAGATTTCCGGCCGCGTCGTTTCTCGTTGGGCGGAGGTCCTGTGAAGAAGCGGATCGTCCTGGACATGCACCGTCAGCCGGATGATGCCTCGTGCGGGCCGACCTGTCTGCACGCGGTTTACCGGTACTTCGGCGACTCGACGGTCTCGCTGGATCGCGTCATCGCCGAAGTCGTGCCACTCGAAACGGGCGGCACGCTAGCGGTCATGTTGGCGACTCATGCGTTGCAGCGCGGATACCGCGCCACGATCTACACCTACAACCTGCAACTCTTCGACCCGACATGGTTCGAGGACGGCACCGACATCTACGCGAAGCTGGAGCGTCAGGCGGAAGCCAAGCGCGACGCCAAGCTGCGGTTCGCCACGCGGGCCTATCTGGAATACCTTCGACTCGGCGGCCAGCTCCGCTTCGAAGAAATGCGGCCGGCCCTGATCCGTCGGTATCTCAAGAAACGGATCCCGATCCTGACCGGACTGTCCGCGACATACCTGTACGAGAGCCAGCGCGAGCTGGGCGGCGATACGCTGGAGTACAACGACGTGTGCGGCCATCCGACGGGTCACTTCGTCGTCTTGTGCGGCTACGAAAAGCGGACGCGCGAAGTGCTCGTCGCCGACCCGCTCGGCGACAACCCGCGCTATCAAAGCGGTCAGTATCGCGTTGGCATCCAACGGCTGATCGGGTCGATTCTGCTCGGCGTGCTCACTTACGACGCCAACCTGCTGATCCTCGAACCGCCGGTCGCGCCATGACGGTGCCGAGCCAACCACCGAGCCCCCCCGTATGAGGACCTTGCTCGTCGTCGAGCGCCCGGAACGCTGGCCGCTCGAGATCCCCGGCGCCGAAGTCGTGTCGGCGCGCCAGTACCTCACCGACCGTGCTTTCGCCGAGACCCGCCGCATCAGCGTCTTCAACATGTGCCGCTTCTACGGCTATCAGCGGCCGGGCTACTACGTCTCGCTGCTGGCGACGGCTCGAGGCCACCGCGCCATGCCCACGGTGGACACGCTGCAGGCGTTCGGCGTGCCGCCGCTCGCGCGCATCACGTCCGAAGAACTCGATGACCTCATCCAGCGATCGCTCGCGCCACTGCGCTTGCCGACCTTCGATCTGAGCATTTACTTCGGACGCAACATCGCGAAACGGTACGACCAGCTGAGCCGTGCCCTCTTCGACCTGTTTCCGGCGCCACTGCTGCGCATCAGCTTCGGCCGGGACGACGACGGCCACTGGAGCGTCCAGACGATCCGTCCGCTCGCCGGCGCCGATGTACCCGACTCGCACCGGCCGTTCCTCATCGAACAGGCCCGGCGCTTCTTCGACCGGCCGTCCCGCACGAAGCGGCCCCGCCAGTTGGCCGCCTACGACATCGCCATCCTGTGGGACCCGGAAGCGCGCGACAGCGCGTCCGACGAGACGGCCATCAAACGGTTCGTCCGGGCGGCCCAGAAAGTCGGGCTCGAAGCGACCATCATCTCCGCCGAGGACTACGCCCGCATCGCGGAGTTCGACGCGCTGTTCATCCGCGACACGACCTCCGTCAACCACTACACGTACCGCTTCGCACAACGCGCCGAAGCAGAAGATCTCGTCGTCATCGATGATTCGCAGTCCATCATCCGCTGTGGCAACAAGGTGTATCAGGCGGAGCTGTTCGCGCGCCACAATATCCCGCACCCGCGTACGCTCATCGTACACGCCGACAACGTCGACGATGTGGCGGCCATCGTCGGTTTCCCGTGTGTGCTGAAGCAGCCGGACAGCTCGTTCTCCGCCGGTGTCGTCAAGGCGCGCGACCGGGCCGAGCTGGACGCGCAGCTCGAGACGATGTTCAAGTCGTCGCAGCTGGTCGTCGCACAGGCGTTCGCGCCGTCCGACTTCGACTGGCGCATCGGCGTGCTGGCAGGCCGCGCGCTCTATGCGTGCCGCTACTACATGGCCAGCGGCCACTGGCAGATCATCCAGCACCGCGAGGGTCACAAGAGCCGCTACGGCCGCGTCGAGACCGTGCCCGCCGAAGACGCACCCGAAGAGGCTCGCCGGCTCGCTGTCAAAGTCGCGAATCAGATCGGGGACGGCCTCTACGGCATCGACATCAAGGAAGTTGATGGCCGCTTCCTCGTCATCGAAGTAAACGACAATCCCAGCATCGATGCCGGTTGGGAGGACGAGATTCTCAAGGATGGCCTGTACGTCGCCATCATGCAGCATTTCCGTGATCGGCTCGACGGCCGCGGCGCTCGGGACGGCGGCGGTGGCTGAGTCGCCGTTTTCGCTCTTCGAACGGTTCGGCGTCGAGCTCGAGTACGGCATCGCGCACCGCGGCACTCTCGACGTCTATCCCATCGCCGACCGTATCCTCGCGCCGGACGGTGGCGAGCCCGAATCCGAGATCCAGGTCGGCGACGTGGCCTGGTCGAACGAGCTCGTGCTGCACGTGCTCGAAATGAAGACGCCCGAGCCAGCGGGCGCACTCGACGGCTTGATCGACGCCTTCCAGGCCGGCGTGCAGGAGGCGAACCGCAGGCTGGCCGTGCACGACGGCACCCTGCTGCCGGCTGCCATGCACCCGTTCATGGACCCGCTGCGCGAGACGCGGCTCTGGCCCCACGAATACGGTCCCGTCTACCAGGCCTTCGACCGCATCTTCGGCTGCAGCGGCCACGGCTGGTCCAACCTGCAGAGCACGCACCTGAACCTGCCGTTCCGCGGCGACGACGAGTTCGCACGGCTGCACGCCGCGATCCGGTTTCTGCTGCCGCTTCTGCCCGCGCTCGCCGCCAGCTCGCCCATCGTCGAAGGCAAGGTCTCGCCCTGGCTCGATGCGCGCATGGCCTTCTATCGCGACAACGCGAACCGCGTGCCTGCGGTCGCCGGCCTCGTCGTGCCGGAGCCAGTGCGCAGCGAGGCCGAGTACCGCGAGCGCATCCTCGGCCGCATCTACGCCGACCTCGCAAGACTCGATCCTGAGGGCACGCTGCGCCACGAGTGGGTCAACGCGCGCGGAGCCATCGCCCGCTTCGAACGCGGCGCCATCGAGATTCGGGTCATCGACGTTCAGGAATGCCCCGCCGCCGACCTCGCCATCCTCGCCGCGACGATCGCCGTCGTGCGCGGACTTTGTGACGAAACCACCGGCACGGTCGCGACGCTGAACGGATTCGCGACCGAGCGGCTTGCCGCCGTCCTCGAAGAAACGATCATCGCCGCAGATGGCGCCGTCATCGGCGACGTCGGGTACCTCGACTTGCTCGGCATCGACACCGCCCATGCGATGACGGCACGCGACGTCTGGGATCACCTCGTCGCGCGCTTCCCGCCGGCCGGCCACGACGCCGGGCGCTGGCAGGCCGCCCTCCGTACCATTCTCGATGATGGCTGCCTCGCCCGCCGCATTCGTGACCGGCTCGGCCAGAATCCGAGCCCTCCCGCCATTCGTGCTGTCTACCAGGAGCTGACTCGCTGTCTGGCGGACGGCCGCTCCTTTCGGTCGGACGCTACTGCGCCGTAGGGCTTGGCCCGATTGCGTCCGTCACAGCAGAGTATGTCGTTCGACTTCGCATCGTGAACGAGTAGAGCGAACAGATGAGACCGCGCACGCTTCGATCCATCGTCCTCAGCCTACTCTGGACCGGCCTCGCCTCGCCGGCCGCGGGCCAGACCGTGCAGCAATCCGAAGTGCGGCGGCAGCTATCCGTACTGGCACACGACTCGATGCAGGGTCGCCGCACCGCGACGCCGGGTATCCAGAAGGCCGCGCGCTTCCTGGCGGCGGAGATGCGCCGGATCGGACTCGAGCCGGGGGCTGACGGCGGCTACCAACAGACCGTGCCGTTGGCGCCGACGATCGGCCGAAGCGGCCGCCCGGGCCTGCGCGCGCTGTTGACGCAGGCTGCGCGAGATTCGGTTCCGGCCGCCGAGATCGTGTACGACGCCAATGTCATTGGCGTGATTCGCGGCGCGGATCCGGCGTTGCGCGACGAAGTCGTCGTGGTGGGTGCGCACTACGATCACGTCGGCATTGGCCAGCCGGTCGACGGAGACTCCATCTACAACGGCGCGGACGACGATGCGTCGGGCACCGTGGCGGTGCTGCAAATCGCGGAAGCGTTGAAGGCCGGCCCGGCGCCGCGGCGCACGGTCGTGTTCGTCGCGTTCACGGGCGAGGAGATGGGGCTGCTCGGAACGCGGTATTACATCGCGAATCCGGTCGCGCCGATGGAGCGCACCGTCGCGCAATTGCAGATCGAGATGATCGGCCGGCCGGACTCGCTGGCGGGTGGTGCCGGCCGGGGCTGGCTGACCGGTTACGAGCGCTCGACCATGGGCGACATGCTGCGCGACAACGGCATCCCGATCGTGCCTGATCCGCGGCCGGACCAGAACTTCTTCATGCGCAGCGACAACATCGCGTTCGCCCGGATCGGCATTCCGGCGCATACGCTCTCGAGCTTCAACCTGCACACGGACTACCATCGCCCGAGCGACGAGGTTGGCGCTGTCGACTTCGCGCACATGACGGCCGTCATCGAGGCGGCCACCCGGGCCGTCCGCATCCTGGCGGACGGCGAGGCGCCACGCTGGCACCCGGGCGGCCGGCCGACAGGCTGACCGACTCCGGGCTCAGCGGACGCGGATCGTCTCGCCCGACTCCTCGGGGCCGGAGCGGCGGCTCTGCTGCTGCGGCGGCTTCCCGAAGTTGTAGGTGAGCCCGAGCGTCACTACGCGCGACTGGAAGCTCGACCGGCTGTTCTGGATGTAGGTCGCGTCGCGGGTCGCGCTGTTGAACCGGTACAGATTGAACGGATCGTTGATCCTCAAGGACAGGCTGCCCTTCGTGCCCCAGAGCTGCTGGCGGAACGCGACCGAGTTGTACGCGTAACCGGACGCCCGTCCCTGCAGGATCGACTGTGTCGGGAAGTAGCTGCCGTACGTCTGCGCCGTCAGCGTCGGCGTCAGCTTCATGCCCAGGTTACCGCTGAGCGACCACATCACCGCGGCCCGGCGGTACGCGCTCGAGATGTTCGTGCCATCCCGAACATCACGGTAGACCTGGAAAGAGGTCGAACCGCTCACCCGTCGCGTCGACGGCAGCGACAGCGTGAAGCTCGATCCATACGCCTGCGACGAGACCGCGTTCTCCCACCGGCTCGTCGCCACGCCGAGCGTGTCCACCGTACGGATTCGCTCCCACACGCCCGTCGTACGGCGGTAGTACGGCGCCACGCGCACCGTGCCCCTCGTTCCCGTAACACTCGCGTCCAGCGAGAACGACTGCGTGTACGACGGATTCAGCCGCGGATTGCCGAAGAAGCGGTTGAGCGGATCCGTGGCCGGCACGAACGGGTCCAGATTGTAGGCGGACGGTCGGCTGATCCGCTTCGAATACAGGAAACGCACCGTACGGCCGCGCGCGGGCGAGTACGACAGGTTCAGACTCGGGTACACCGTGTTGTAGGTTCGGTCGAAGGAGGCATCGGCGACCAGCGACTCGAAGTGCGTCGTGCTCCGCTCGGCGCGCAGTCCCGCCTGGAGTCCGAACTTGCCGACCGTCCTGCCGTACGTCGTGTAGAACGAGTGGAAGACTTCCCGGTAGTCGTAGCCGGCGCGCGTCTCATCCCGTGGCTCGGTGTCCTCGAGGGTCGTGAAGACGCGCAAATGGTTGTCGTTGTCCTGATCGCGCCGGTACGCACGGTAACCCAGATCCAGCCGGCCGCCGCCGAACGGCCGGAAATAGTCCGCCTGCAACGAGAGGTTGCCGTTGCCGGCATCGATGATGTTCTGCGTCAGCTCCGTCGGCAGCTCGACCGACTCGCCCGACAGGATCTCGAAGAGACGAAGCTGGCGGGTCTTCGTGTCGTTCACACCATTGGAGAGTCGCCCGTCGATGGTCAGCTCTTCCTTCTGCGGCTGGAACACCTGCTTGTAGCCGAGCCCGAAGTTGTAGTTGCCCCAGGAGTATTCGCTCTCGCTGTCGCGGTCGTACCGATCAAAGACGGTCCGTCCTTGGTCCATGATGCCGTACCGCGTGACGTTGTGCGTGTCGTTGCCGCTCGCGTACAGCCACGCATTGGACCACAGCGTCGCCTGCTTGCCGATCTTCAGCTCCGCCGTCCAGTCCCCGTTCCAGCCGAACGATTGGTCGCCGCCTCGACCGTCCTGTTCGATCAACGTGACCGGTACCGTGATCAGGTTCTGACGCAGGTCGTAGTTCCACGACTCGCTCGAATGCGTGTTCACGCCCGCACCCGTGAACAGCGTGAGCCGGCCTCGCTGCAGGTTGAGCCGGCCGTTGACGTACTGCCGGTTCCGCGTGGACGCGTTCGCCGACAGGCTCCCGCTCACACCCAGGTCGAGCTTGTCCTGCAACACGATGTTGACGATCCCGCCCATGCCCTCGGGGTCGTGTTTCGCGGACGGGTTCGGCAGGACTTCGATCCGGTCGATTCGGTTGCCCGGTAACTGGCGAAGGAAGTTCGCGAGTTGCTCACCGCGCAACGGGGCGGGCCGGCCGTTCAGGT
>JBFJPA010000239.1:0-7224 GCA_041617355.1 Longimicrobiales bacterium | reverse complement strand
GGCGGCATCGACGCGGCCGAGCAGTGCCTCGGCTGGCGTCCGTGACTCGTTCAGCGTCGGCGCTGCCGTCTCGAGATCGGCGCGATGTTCGGGTGTCGGCAGGAAATGGGACGACCCGATGTCGCTGGCGATTCGCGTGGCGCGCTGGAACGCACCCTGCGCGCCACCGCCGCCGCCCCCGCCGAATCCACCTCCGAAGCCGCCGCCCGCGGCTGGGCCACACTGCGCGAAGGCCGTGACCGGCGGGCCGCCGCCCGGGCCCCGGCGCACGGGGCCACAGACGCCGGCGAGCACAGCCTCGAGCTCGCGCTCGAGCGCTCGCGCCGCAGCGCCGGGCCCCGACATCGTGTCCGCCGATCCGCGTGCCGCTGCCAGCCGGGTCCGCGCATCTTCCAGACGTTGCGCGAGCGTGCGGGCATCGCGCTGCAGCGTGTACGCGCGTTGCCGCGCTTCGTAGAGTGTCGCGAGCTGCGCATCCGTCAGCGAGACGAGCGGGTCGCGCCGCACATCGAGTGTCGCCTCGTGCAGGACCTGCCCGCCGCTCTGCAGCTGCACGCGGTACGTGCCGGGTGTCACGTACGGCCCCGGGATGCCCGCCTGCCGCGCGAACGGCGGACCTTCGTCGTCCTCGTCACCGCCCTGCGTCCGCTCGCGGCCGGCGACGACGGGATCGCGACGCAGATCCCAGAACAGCCGGTGCACGCCGACCGTGCTGTCCGCGTTCAGCGTCCGCACCGTCTCGCCGGTCGCACTCACGATCGCGAGCGAAACCCCGCCCGGCGTGCCGATCCAGTAGGAGAGCATCGCGCCGTCCGACAGGTTGTCGCCAGAGTAACGGCGGTGACCCGGCCCCGTCGTCGGGCCGCCCGCCGGATTGAAGATCGTGGCCGCGCGCGGCGCGAAAACGTACGCCCGTTGTGCGGCCGCCTCCGCGAGCTTCTCGAGCGGCGTGATGTCGTCGAGCACCCAGATGCCGCGGCCGTGCGTGCCCAGGATGAGGTCATTCTCCCGGGGGTGAATCAACAGGTCGTGCACGGCCGCGGTCGGCAGCTTCGACAGCTCGGACCAGGAGCGGCCACCATTGATGCTCACGAAGACGCCGAACTCCGAACCCACGAACAGCAGGTCCGGGTTGCGGTGATGCTCGCGGATCACCTGTAACGAGCCGTGTTGTGGCAGGTTGGACGTGATGCTCGTCCAGGTCCGGCCGAAATCGGTCGTTCGATAGACGTACGGCTTGAAGTCGTTGTTGCGATGGCCGTCCAGCGTAACGTACGCGGTGCCATCCGCGTGATGCGACGCGATGACGCGACTGACGTACGTCAGCCTGGGCGCGCCCGGAAAGGAATCGACACGTGTCCAGTTGCGGCCATCATCGCGAGACACGTGGACCAGGCCGTCGTCGGTACCGGCCCAGACCAGGCCGCGCACCCGCTTCGACTCGTCGAGTGTCGCGATGTTGCCGAAGGGCGCCGTGCCATCGTGGCGGCCCAGGCCGCCCGGCCCCTTCATGCCCATGATGGGCAGCGTATCGCGGTCGAGCCGGCGTGTCAGGTCGCCGCTGATCGCAGTCCACGTGTCGCCCCGGTCCGTGCTCTTGAACACGACGCTCGAGCCGAAGTAGACCGTGCGCGCATCGTGCGGCGAGATCAGGATCGGCGCGCTCCAGTTGTAGCGCAGGGTCATACCGTCGGGAGCGCGCGGCCGGATGTCCTTGCTCTCCCCCGTGCGTGCGTCCACGCGTCGGATGTTGCCGTTCTGCGATTCGACGAACACGATGGACGGGTCGTTCGGATCGATCTGCGCATAGAAGCCATCGCCGCCGCCGACCCGCTGCCAGTCCGTGTTGAGGATGCCACTGCGGTCGCGCGTCGCGATGGGCGCGCCCCACGTCCCGTTGTCCTGCAGCCCGCCGTAGACGCGATAGAACGGCTCGCTCATGTCGTAGCCGATCGCGTAGAACGTGGAAACGGGCAGGTTCAACGCGAAGTCCCAGCTGCGGCCGCGGTCGTGACTGAAGAAGAGGCCGCCATCGTTGCCGATGATGAGGTGCGTCGGGTCCTCCGGGTCGATCCACATCGCGTGGTTGTCGGCATGCGTGTTCTGGCCGGTGTTCTGCCACGTGCGTCCGCCATCGGCCGAGACCTGCAGCTGCACGCCCAGGAAGTAGACACGCTCAGCATCCTTCGGATCGACGCGAATCTGGCCGAAGAACCACGGGATCGACGTCACATTCGAGACGCGGCGCCAATTCGCGCCGCCGTCATCGGTGCGGTACACGCCACTGCTGTCGGCGTGGTGAATGGTCGCGTAGAGCGTGCGCGGCTGTGAGCGCGCGGCGTCGATGCCGATCCGGCCTTTCGCTCCGGCCGGCAGACCCTGATTGATCTCCGTCCAGGTCGCGCCGCCGTCGGCGCTGCGCCAGATACCCGTGTGCTCGCCGCCCGCCACGAAGCTCCACGGCCGCCGCTCGCGCTGGTAGGATGCGGCGTACACGAGCTCCGGGTTGGTCGGGTCGAGCACGACATCGGTGAAGCCGGTCGTCTCGTTGATCGTCTTGACGGCACGCCAGGTCCGGCCGCCATCGGTCGTCTTGTAGAGGCCCCGCTCGCCGCCCGGACCCCAGAGCGGGCCCATGGCGGCCACGTATGCCGTGTTCGCGTCGCGCGGGTGTACGACGATGCGGGCGATGTGCTGGGATCGTTCCAGCCCGACGTGGGTCCATGTGGCCCCGCCGTCCGTCGACTTGTAGACGCCGTTGCCCCACGACGAGCTGCGCAGGTTGTTCGATTCGCCCGAACCGAGGTAGACGACGTTCGAGTCCGATGGCGCGACGGCGATCGCACCCATCGACGCGACCGGCAGATCGTCGGTGAGCGGCTGCCACGTCTTGCCGGCGTTCGTCGTCTTCCACGCGCCGCCGCCCGCCGAGGTGACGTAGACGACGCGTCCCCAGCGCTCGCCCGGGCGGGTCGGCGCCTGGACCGCGATGTCGGAGATCCGGCCGCTCATGACGGCAGGGCCGATATTGCGCAGGCGCATCTCGTCGAGGACCGCTGCGTCCGACGCTTGGCGGACCAGGCCTGTCGGGGTCTGGGCCGCCGCGGCGAGGGGCGTGAGGGCGAGGAACAGGAGCGTGAAGCGAGAACGCATGAGAGCCATTCCTGACCAGGGTACGGGGTCGTGGATTCGGTTCGGACCGGGAGGCGCGGACACTACCCGCGCGTGAGCCTGACGCGCAAGCGCGGGCACGCGTTGGCTCCCCCGATCGGGCAATGGAATGGTGCGGGCCGCGACGCGATCGTCCGGTACCCGCCCGCCGGGCGGCCAGGAACCGGGAGGACGGATGGCACGAAACGAAGGCACAGTCAACACATTCGAGGCACTCTCCGCCGCAATGGCGGACGCAGTCCAGTCGGCAGGTCGCAGCGTCGTCGCGATTCACGCCCGCCGCCGGATTCCCTCATCGGGAATCCACTGGTCACCGGGCATCGTGGTGACGGCGGCGCACACGCTGCAACGGACGCAGGACATCCGTGTGACGCTGCCGGATGGAACGGATGTTGGCGCGCAGCTGGCCGGCCGCGATGCCGGCACCGACATCGCGGCGCTGCGCCTGGACGGCGGCGCGGATTTCGAGACGGCCACCGTTGCAGGGCCGGACGCGCTGCGTGCAGGCGCCCTGGTGCTGGCCCTGGGCCGGCCCTGGCGGGGTCCGCCCACGGCGAGCCTCGGCTTGGTCAGTGCCGTGGGTGACGAGTGGCGGACCTGGCAGGGTGGGCGCATCGAGCGCATGGTCCGCCTCGATATCACCGTTCACGACGGCTTCTCGGGTGGCCCGCTCATCGATGCGATCGGTCGCGTGCTCGGGATCAACACATCGACGCTGGCGCGCGGCGCGCCCCTCACCGTGCCGGTCGTGACGGTCGAGCGGGTGCTGCCCGAATTGCTCTCCCGCGGACGCCTGCGCCGCGGATTCCTGGGCCTGGCCATGCACGCCGTGCGTCTGCCGGAATCGGCGCGCGAGGCGGGCGGCACGAAGTCGGAAACGGCATTGATGGTCGTGGGCGTGGAGCCGGACGGCCCCGGTGAACGCGCGGGCATCGTGCTCGGCGATGTGCTCATCGCGCTGAAGCACCAGCCGGTGCGCGAGCTGCGCGACGTCGGCGCGATCCTGGGCCCGGAAACCATCGGCGTGGCGTGTCCGGTGCGTCTGCTACGCGCAGGAGCCGTGCGCGACCTCGAGGTCACGATCGGCGAACGGCCGGAGGACGGATGATCGACAGCGCGCTCGACAGCGGCGAGCTGCTCGCCGCAGCGCACCGCTGTCTCCTGAACATCGAGATCGGCCGGGGCGGTGGCGCTGGCGTGATCTGGCGTATCCGTGACGACGAAGTGCTGATCGCGACCTGCGCTCACGTCGTGCGGGGCGTCTCCGTGCGTGTCGCGATGGACCGGGGTCCGGCCGTGCACGCGCGCGTCGTTGCGCGGGACCGGTGGCGCGACACGGCGCTGCTCGCCGCTCCGAGCGACGCGTTCGGGGACCGCGAAGCCGTGCGCACAACGACTTCGATGCGGGCCGGCGAGCTGGTCGCGGCCGTCGGACACCCGCTCGGCCTGCGGGGCGCCGTCAGCATGGGTGTGCTGCACTCGGTCGATCGCGTGGGCCACTCCGGACCGGCGCGCTGGATTCGCGCGGATGTTCGGCTGCAGCCCGGCAACTCGGGCGGACCGCTGCTCGACGCGGCCGGCCGACTGCTCGGCCTGAACGCACTCGTCGCGCGCGGACTCGCGCACGCGGTGCCGGCCGCATCGTTCTCGCTCGCCGAGCACATCTACCGGCGCGGTCCGGTGCTGGGCGCCGAGTTGCGCGCCGTGATCGCGCGAGACGCAGCCGGCGAACGGTTCGGGCTGCTCGTGCTCGATCTGACGGAATCGAGTCCGGGGGCGCGTGCGGGTCTGCTCACCGGCGACCTCATTGTCGCGATCGACGGCCATCCGCTCGCATCCGCGCTCGACCTGTCGGCCGTGCTCGCCACGGCGATCGGACGCGATCGTGTCGCACTCGACATCCGGCGCGGCGATAACGGGACTCGCCTCGATGTTCCGATCGCCGAAGCGGATCGGGAGGATCGCGCCGCGTGACCGTGCGGGCACTGCTCCGGATCGGGGACGCCGGGCTGGCCGCAGAAATCCGGACGCTGCTCGGCGAGTCCGGCGACATCGTGCCCGTCGATCCGGGCGACGCGGACGCGGACCGGGCCGACGTCGTACTCACGGACACCAGCAACCTCACGGATGTCGTGGCCGACGACGCACACCGCGACGACCGCTCGAGCCTGCCGGTCGTCGCACTGGTCGAGCCCGAAGATGATGCCATCGGCGACGCGCTGCGCAGCGGTGCGCGCGCCGCCGTGTCCGCTCACGCCGACGCCGACATGATCGCCGCCGCGTGCATCGCGGCTGCCGCCGGCCTGAGCGCCCGTCCCGCCCGGCGCGGCGCCCGCCGCGCCGGCGCCCCGCCCGCGCGCACTCACGATTGTTTGACGCCACGCGAACGCGATGTGCTTCGTCTGCTCGCCGAAGGGCTCGGCAACAAAGCGATCGCCCGCCGCCTTGGCATTGCCCCCGACACCGCGAAAGCACACGTCTCTGCAATCCTCGCCAAGCTCGACGCGCGAACGCGGACGGAAGCGGTCGCGATCGGGGCGCGCCGCGGCATGATCGTGCTGTAACCCGACACGGGTAGCGGGGCGCGGTCACGGGCACGGTTCCGGGCCCGACCCCAGAAACCCCATCCCCTCGCCCTTTTCCCTCTCCCTTTTCCCTCTCCCTTTTCCCTCAGTACACACTCATTGCTTCTCCCCGCCCCAACGCATCGATGCGCCTTCGAAACCTGTCGATGGCGCGGACGTCACCGAGTTGTTCGGCGGCGGCGAGCCGAAGCTGCAGGCTTTGCGGTAGGAACACGAGGTACGCCATCGGCCACGGTGAGTCGAAGACAGCGAGGATGTCGATGGCCCGGCGCAGCTCGCCGCGCTCGATGAGCAGACGGGCGAAGGCGAGGCGTTCGAGGCCGAGCGGGGCGGCCTCATCCCACTTGATCACGTCGCCCGTGCTGGTCGCGGGCACGAGCTCGGAGAGCATCGCGAAAGCGCGCGCGGAGTCGCCGGCGGCGAGAGCAACGTGCGTCGCGACGGACCGTGCGAGCACACGTTCATGGTCGCTGCCTGTTTCACGAGCGCGACGCTCGAGCTCCGCGGCCACGCCGTTCGCGACCGCGGCGTCGCCGTGGTACGCCTCGAACACGCCGAGCTCCCAGAGTCGCGTGTTCCACGGCAACCGGGCATACGAGCGGCCCCACTCTCGCGCATCGCCCCGGGCGACGTCCCGAGCCGGTTCCACGAAGGCGTCGACGATCGGCGCGTCGTACAGGTAGAGCGACGCTCCGAATCCCCATTTCAGGGCGGCTGAATCGATGGCGAAACGGGCGTCCTCGACCTGGTCACGCGCGAGCAGCAGCGCGTGCTGGCCGAAGAGCGCACTCCAGCGCCGAGCGGCCGCTTCGTTGGTGGCCGCGGTGTCATGCTCGAGCACGGCGCTGAACCCGGCTTCCGCGCACGGTGGATGTGCGCCGCCGCCGGCGAAGGCGAAGGCGACGGTGAGCAGGCGCAGCGCTTCCGTCGTGGCCAGTCCGCTCCAATCCACGGCCAAGGGGCCGTCGCGCACACACGCGAGCATCAACTCGATCTTGCGGGTCAGGTCCGTGTCTCGGGCGGATGCGAGGAACGTCGGCACGAGCGGTTCGGCGGCCGCCAGGTTGCCGCGCCGCAGCCGGATCTCCAAGAGGTGGAAAAGCAGGTTCGCGGCGGACGGGTCGAGCCGGTGCGCCCGTTCGAATGCGACCTCGGCGAGCGAGTCCGTGTTGCCGGCTGTCGGGAGCAGGTGAGCGTAGGTTTCACCGAGCTGCATCCAGGCGGCGACCATCTCGGGATCCGTTGCAACGACCTGTCGGAACGCCGCAGCCGCGGAATCGGCCCGGCCGGACAGGTAGGCCTCGAGGCCGCGCGCGAACCCTGCATACCGCGGAGGCACGGGCTGCTGCAACGCGATGCCGATGAGCGATGCGGCCTCCGCGGGTTGGTGGTTCCAGCTGGCGACGATCGCACCACGGATCGCCGCGAGCGCAAACGTCGGATCCGCCTCGACCGCGGCTATGAAGTG
>JBFJPA010000238.1:0-7237 GCA_041617355.1 Longimicrobiales bacterium | reverse complement strand
GCCAACTCCGGGGCGCTCGTCCCGAAGGCGACGACGGTCAGACCGATGACGACCGGCGAGAGACCGGTGCGCGCGGCCAGCCGTGAGGCGCCGCTCACGAGCGTCTCGGCGCCGGCGACGAGCGCGGCGACGCCGACGGCGAAGAGCAACAGCACGGTGGCACTCAATGGATCGGCATTCTGGAGCGGTTCCCGGCACCGGTCGCATGGTTATCGGCCGCCGGGCGCAGCCGCGGCGGGGGCCGGAATTAAACCCCACCACGGAGCAGGATCAAGCGACGTCCATTGACGACCGGTCGACCGCCCGCTAGCGTTCATCACCGCGCTGCAGGACAGCGCGTTCGGATCGGGAGGCCGAAGCGGCCTCCCTTTTCTCCATTGGAGACCCGTGCGACGCTCGTCGCTCCTGTTGCTGCTGCTGTGCTGGTTGCCGGCCTTCGCCGGAGCCAGCCGGCCCGCCGTTCCGGTCGAACAGCACGGTGCGACGATCTCGGCGGCGGAGCAGCACTGGCAGGAGCTGCCCCGCGCCGCGTTCGCGCAGCCTGCGCCCGACGCGCCGGTCCGGATCGGCGACGGGCCCACGCCGTCTCCGACGACGCGTGGCGAGCGCGTTCACCAGACCCGCATTCTCAGCACTCCACAGATCGGTGGCGCCGCCGCGCGTTGCGCGGGACGCGCCTGTTTGCAGTACACGCTGGACCTGGCCCGCGCCCGGTCCGGCTTCGATTCCGCATCCGCGACCGCGACACCCCCGCCCACACACGTCTGATTCGCGCCGGTTCGCCGGCGCGCGGATGACCGAATTCGGCTGCAGCGCATCGTCCATTCCGGCGATGCCGCGGGCCGCATCAGAACGTGTGACCGATAGGGGGATCCATGCTGTCGACTATTTTCGGCCTGCTCCAGGCAGCCTCGCCGGACGACGTCCTGACGTTGAATGAAGTGCTCGCTGACATCCCGCACGACCCGCCGGCGTTCGTCGTCTACGCGATGGTCGCGTTCTCGCTCTACCTGCTCTGGCGGTCGAACCGGCCCAAACGTCCCAGGGTTTGAGGGGGCGGGTATGGGCTTGTTCGAAAAAAAGAGCATCGCGGCGCTGCAGGCCGATGCCGAGTCCGGCGCGTTGCGGCGTGCCCTCGGTCCGGTCAACCTGACCACGCTCGGCGTGGGCGCCATCATCGGCGCGGGTATCTTCGTGCTGACCGGACAGGCGGCGGCGCAATACGCCGGGCCGGCCATCGTGCTTTCGTTCGTGCTGGCCGGTATCGCCTGCGCATTCGCCGGTCTCTGTTACGCCGAGCTGGCGAGCATGATTCCGGTCGCCGGCAGCGCGTACACGTATGCGTACGCGACCATGGGCGAGTTCATCGCATGGATCATCGGCTGGGACCTGATCCTCGAGTACTCGTTGGGCGCCGCGACCGTGGCCGTCGGCTGGTCCGGATACGTGACCAGCTTCCTCGCCGACTACGGGCTGCACTTGCCGCCGCATCTGGCGGCGGCGCCCGGCACGGCGGTCGCCGGCGGTACCGCCCTGTTCAACCTGCCCGCCGCCTTGATCGTGCTGGCCGTTTCCGCGCTCCTGATTCTCGGGATCCAGGAGAGCGCGCGCGCCAACGCGACCATTGTCATTATCAAGGTGGCAGTGATCCTGCTGTTCATCGGCTTCGGCGCATCCTTCGTACGCGCGGAGAACCTGACGCCGTTCATCCCGCAGAACGCTGGCGAGTACGGCAGCTTCGGGTTCAGCGGGATCGTGCGGGCGGCCGGTGTGATCTTCTTCGCGTATATCGGATTCGACGCGGTATCGACGGCAGCGCAGGAGGCGAAGAATCCGCAGCGCGACATGCCGATCGGCATTCTCGCGTCGCTCGCGGTTTGCACGATCCTCTACATCGTCGTGTCGCTCGTGCTCACGGGGATCGTTCCCTTCGGCCGGTTGAACGTGGCGGACCCGATCGCGGTCGGCATCGACGCGACCGGTCTGAGCTGGCTCAAGCCGCTGGTGAAGCTGGGCGCGATCGCAGGCCTGTCCAGCGTGATCCTGGTCATGCTGCTCGCACAGCCGCGCATCTTCTTCGCCATGAGCCGGGACGGCCTGCTGCCGGCGTGGTTCGGCAAGGTGCACCCGCGCTTCAAGACGCCCCATCTGACGACGGCCGTGACCGGCATCCTGGTCGCGATCGCGGCCGGGCTGTTCCCGATCGGCGTGCTCGGTGAGCTGGTCAGCATCGGCACGCTGCTGGCGTTCGTCATCGTGTGTCTGGGCGTGCTGGTTCTGAGGAAGACGTCACCAGAACTGGAGCGGCCGTTCCGCACGCCGGGAATGCCGTGGGTGCCGTTGCTGGGTGCGGTCGCCTGCTTCTATCTGATGGCCGGTCTGCCGTGGGTCACGTGGGAGCGGCTGCTCATCTGGCTGGCGCTCGGCTTCGTGATCTACTTCGTGTACGGTCGCGTCGGCGCGGCTCGTGCACGGCTGCGAGGGGCACTGGCGACGACGGCCTGACCTCGACGGAGCGGCCGGGACCGGTCCACCGGTCCGCGCCGCGCGGGAGTCCGCGCGTGCGCAACGAGACAGGGCGATCGGCCGCCGCCCTCTCCCGGGCAATGCCGCTCGGGAGATACGGAACAGAGGGTTGAATCCATGCGACGGATCGTTTACACGATGGCGTTGATCGGACTGGCGGCGTGCGGTGGGACCCAGACGGCCGAGGAGGCCGAGGCGCCGGTGACGGCGGAGCAGGCGGTCCCCGAGGCTCCGGCGCCGGCGCCGACTCCCGCGCCGGCCGATACCACGCAGCAGGACACCACGCACATGACGACGGGCCACGAGTAAGCCGTCGCAGCGCGAACGTCGCGGCGTCCACCGTGCGCACCACGGTGGACGCCGGATCGTTTCGGATCGTTCGATTTCCTCCTCCCAGCTGCCTCTACCCGATCCCGTCCCCTGGGAACCGCGACGTGTCGTCCCACGTTGACCACGCGACTTCGGCGGTTATAGCCTGAAGCGAAGCGGGGGGCGGCGTCGGGCTGCCTCCGAGTGGAGAAAGCAGAGACCCATGACCGGAACGCCCCTAGCGCTCTCGCTGGTCCTGGCCGGTGAGGCGCCGCACTTCTTCGCGGAAATCGCGGCCGTGCTGGTCGTCGGCGCGGCCATCGCCTACGTCGGATTCCGCTTCGGGCTCGTGCCGATCGTCGGGTTTCTGCTCGCGGGCGTGGTGATCGGACCGAACGGACTGGGGCTGATCCAGGACCGGGCGCTCGTCGACGCGGCGGCGGAAGTCGGCGTCATCCTGCTGCTCTTCACGATCGGCATCGAGTTCAGCATCGAGAAGCTGACCCGCATCAAGAAGCTGATCTTCGTCGGCGGCGGACTGCAGGTCGTGCTCGCATCACTCGTGTCCATCGCCCTGCTGGCGGCGTTCGGTGTCGGTTGGAAAGTCGGGCTGTACACGGGATTCCTGCTGGCGCTCAGCTCGACCGCGATCGTGCTGAAGCTGCTCGCCGACCGGAACGAGACGTCGTCGGAGCACGGGCAGGCCACCCTGGGCATCCTGATCTTCCAGGACCTCGCCGTTGTCGCCATGGTGCTGGTCGTGCCGATGATGGGCGGGGCCGGTGGCTCGGCGCTCGACATTGGCTGGGCCCTGGCCAAGGCCGGTCTGATCATTGTGGCGGTCCTGCTCTTCGCGCGCCGGGTGATGCCGAAGATTCTCGAGGCGGTGGCGCGCACCTGTTCGCCGGAGATCTTCCTGCTCACGATTATCGCCGTCTGCTTCGGCACGGCTTACTTGACCAGCCTGGCTGGCGTGAGCCTGTCTCTGGGCGCGTTCCTAGCGGGCCTCGTCGTGAGCGAGAGTCCGTTCAGCGAGCATGCGCTCGGCGAGATCCTGCCACTGCAGATCCTGTTCAGCGCGACGTTCTTCATTTCCGTCGGCATGCTGCTCGACATCCGGTTCGTGTTCGCGAACCTGCCGCTCGTGCTCGGCGTGATCGGACTGGTCGTCGTCATCAAGGCCGTGACGACCGGTGTGGCGGTGGCCGTGCTGCGCGTGCGACCGGCCGTGACGGCGGCGACCGCGTTGATGCTGGCACAGGTCGGCGAGTTCTCGTTCGTCCTCGAGCGCGTGGGCCGGGAAGTGGGACTCGTGCCGGGCGGCCTGGCGGATTCCGGCTCGCAGGCGTTCATCGCGGCCACGGTCCTGCTCATGGTCGCGACGCCGGCCCTCGCGGCTGCCGGCGGCAAGCTCGCGAATCGCATCGAAGAACGGGCCGACGCCGCGGAGCGGGACGGACCGACACCGGACCAGCCGGAGCACACCTTCGAGCATGAGCAGAACCACGTGATCGTGGCCGGCTTCGGCCGCGCCGCGCGTCGCCTTTCCCGCGCGCTCGACGCCGCCGGCATCCCCTTCGTCGTGACGACACTCAGCCCCGGCGGCGCCGCGGAAGCGGAGCAGGCCGGGTACCGCGTGTTGCGTGGCGATTCCAGCCGCCAGCGCACGCTGCAGCTCGCGGGCATCCTGAACGCCAAGCAGCTCGTCATCGCCGATGACGATCCGGCCATGTCGGAGCGGATCGCCGCCGTCGCGCGAACGCTCAATCCGACCATGAAGCTGATCGTGCGCACACGCTACGAGTCCGAGGTGGAATCGCTCCACGAAGTTGGCTCGGATCGCGTCATCACAGAAGAGCTGGAGAGCATTCTGCAGGTGTTCGCGGAAACCTTACGCACGTATCGCATCGCGCCGGCGGAGATCGAGGTGCGTGAAGCGGCCGTCCGTCAGGGCGACTACGCCGGGCTACGAGGCGCTGCCGAGTCGCCATCCATCGAAGCGTGTCACCTCGACGGCGATTGCCTCGACTCGCGCACGGTCACGGTCCGCGCCGGTTCACCGGCGACCGGAATGTCGCTCGCCGATCTCGACCTGAGTCATCGATATGGCATCGTCATCGATGAACTGCACAGGAACGGCTCCATCTGGAAGAATCCGCCACCGGACCTCGCTCTCGCGGCCGGCGATGTTCTCGAGCTGAGAGGTGCGGCCACCGCATTCGCGGACGTCGCGCCCCTGTTCCGGCCTGCGCAGACAGACGTCGCCGTCCCGTCGGAGCCGAGCCCTCGCCGCCGGGAGGTCGATATGGAGGCCGCCATCGAGCTGAAGAAGAACCCGCAGGCCACGTGTAGCCACCAGGATGGCACCCGAGCCGTCACGCCCAGCGCGAACGGCTGCGAGGAGTGTCTTCGCACCGGCAGCCGCTGGGTCCACCTGCGCATCTGCATGACGTGCGGCCACGTCGGCTGCTGCGACTCGTCGGCGAACCGCCACGCGACCGCGCACTTCCAGGCGACCGGCCATCCCATCGTACGCTCCCTCGAGCGCGGCGAGTCCTGGGGCTGGTGCTACGAAGACAAGGTCACTCTCTGAAGGCACAGAGGTCCCACTTCGAGCTTGGCGTACCTTCGCGCATCTGGCAGTGCGACCAGGATCAACCACAGAGAACACGGAGGGCAGGAGATCATCAATCTCGGAACCACCGTGGACAGCCCACCGGCGAGGATCGGTTATTCCGTTAACGGAAATGTCCCCTCGGAGTCCTCTGTGGTTGAATGAATGGTTGGGCAGCCCGCACGCCTGGGAAAGGCGTCCTTTCTCGGTGGTTTACGCCAACAAGGCAGCGGACCCCGCTCTCCCTCCCAAAACGCACCTCCTCCTCCAGAACGACCGTTCGCGTCCGGCCATCGACCGTTCGCCGGGGAGCCATGGCGTGGCAGGCCGTTTGTGGCGAGCATCAGCGTGCGAAAGCGAAACGCGACCTCGCTTCAACGGAGAAAGCGTAATGAACGGCCATCGTTCATTCGGACGCGGCCTCGCAGGGGGCTTGCTGATCGTCGCCGCCTGTGGCGGCGATGCTCGGGACTGGGCGGGCACGGTCCGCGACAGCGCCGGTGTCGCGATCGTCGACAATCCCGCGGCGGAGCTGTGGACTCCGGGCACGCGGCCCACGGTCGTCGAGGAGCTGCGGATCGGCACGGCGACGGGCGCGCCGGAGCTGCAGTTCGGTCAGATCTCGGGGATCGATGTCGATTCCCAGGGACGGATCTTCGTGTTGGACCAGCAGGCCAGCCGCATCCGCGTGTTCGGACCGGACGGCGCGTTCATCAAGGAGATGGGAGCGCGTGGCTCGGGACCCGGCGAGCTGAGCCAGTTCGCGCTGGGCGTGTTCTTGACGGCGGGCGATACGCTGCTCGTGGCGGACATGGGGCAGGCGCGGACGACGCGGTGGGCACCGGACGGCACGCCACTCGGCTCCGTGCCTATCGACATGGCACAGGGCATTCCGATGCGTTGGGACATCACGCCGGACCGTCGCCTCGTGCAGCAGGCGAGGACCATGCCGCTGCCGGGTGCGATGGACGTGGAGGCGCGCGATTTCCTGCTCGTGCGAGGGTCGGACGGCGCGGTGCGCGACACGCTGCTCGAGCTGCCCGCGGGCCAGACGTTCCAGTTCCGGCAAGGCGGTGCGAGCGTGAAGTTGTTCGAGTCCGAGCCCGTCTGGGCACTCGACAGCAATGGCCATGTCGTGTTCGGGATCAACTCCGAGTACCGGCTGCTCGTGCACGACGGGACGGGCCAGCTGACGCGAATCATCCAGCACCCGTTCGAGCGGCGTCCCGTGACCGACACCGACAAGCTGGCGTTCATGCGCTTCATGCGCGAGATGATGTCGCAGTCGGGCGCGCCACCGGCGGCGGTCGACCAGGTGCTGGCCGGCGTCAGCTTCGCCGACAACTACCCGGCCTTCGCGAGCCTGCTGGGCGGCCCGGCCGGCACGATCTGGGTTCAGCACGTGCGCACAGCCGAACAGGTCGTCGCGGCCGGCGGCGAGTTCAGCGCGCAGGATGTGGGCGGATCCGATTTCGACGTGTTCGACGCGGACGGCCGGTTCCTCGGCACACTCGCGCTGCCGACCAAGTTCCAGCCCGTGCGCGTGCGCGGTGATCGACTCTACGGAATCTGGCGGGACGATCTGGACGTGCAGCACGTGATGGTACTACGGGTGGATGGCCTGACTCCGGATTGAAGCGGGAGGTACTACGTGGAAGACCGCAATGTCGTCGCCATGAACACGAAGAAGATCGCGTGGGCCCTGCTCACGTATGTCGCCGCGACGCTGATGTCGGTTGTTGTATTCGGCGGACAGAGGATTGGCCTCGCGGTCGACCTGGCCTTGCT
>JBFJPA010000237.1:0-7239 GCA_041617355.1 Longimicrobiales bacterium | reverse complement strand
TCGTCGCACCAGGCTGTTACCTGGTCCCGCGCGACGATGGCCGGCTTCTCGTCGGCGCGACTGTCGAAGACGCCGGCTTCGCGCCCGGCCCGACGGCCGCCGGGCTCGGTGCGCTGTTCGCTGCCGCGGCACGAGCCGTTCCGACCCTCGCGACCCGGCCGATCGTCGAAATCTGGGCAGGCTACCGGCCCGGCTCACCCGACGATCTGCCCATCCTCGGACCCGACCCGGATGTCGCCGGTTTCCACTACGCGACGGGGCACTATCGGAACGGGATCCTGATGACGCCGATCACGGCCGAGTCACTTGCGGCCGCGATCACCGGCAACCCACCCCCCGTGCCCCTCGACGCATTCTCCATCGCGCGCTTCGCGCCATGAGCGAGCCGGGACGACCCGATCCGCAACCCGCCCGCGAAGTCGATCGCGCCGACTTCGATCCCGGCTGGGACCCCGACGCGCCGATCCATTGCGAAGTGTGCGGCTTCGAGATGGAGTACACCGGCTCGTGCAAGATTCTGTGCCGCAACTGCGGCTATACGCGGGACTGCAGCGATCCTTGAGCTGCGCCGGGTCGCGGGCAGGGGCGCGTTCCGGGCACGGGCACGGGCACGGAAAAGCGGCTAGCGGGTGCGGTCGTGGCGCACGACGCTGCCATCCTTCATGACGAAGAACACCTTCTCCATGACCGCGATGTCGGCGAGCGGGTTGCCGGGCACGGCGATGACGTCGGCGAGCTTGCCCGCCTCGAGCGATCCCACACGGTCGGACCAGCCGAGGATGCGCGCGTTCAGCGAGGTCGCGGCGACGAGCGCGGACAGGGGCGGCTCACCGAGTCCGACGCGGACGATCAGCTCGTAGGCGTTGCGACCGTGCGGGATGACGGCGGCATCGGTCGCGAAGCCGATGGGAATGCCGGCCGCGAGCGCCCGCCGGAAGCCCGCCTCTTTGATCTCCTTGATCGCGCGGCTGCGCACGACGTGCTCTTCGAGGTTGGTTTCGTCGCCGGCGGAACCGATGAACGCGTTGGTGGCGAGCGTCGGCACATAAAAGGTCTCGCCAGACGCGCGTAACAGCGCGATCGCTTCGTCGTCGAGATATGAGCCGTGATCAACCGTGCGCACGCCCGCGCGGATCGCGGCCTTGATGCCGTCTGCGCCGTGGGCATGGGCCGCGACCATTCGTCCCCAGCGCGCGGTTTCCACGACGGCCGTTCGGATCTCCTCGTCGGAGTATTGCTGTGAGCCGGGGGGAATGCCACGCGACAGGACGGCGCCCGTGGCGAGGATCTTGGTGAAATCGGCACCATTCTTCTGGTTCGTGCGCACCGCCTTACGGATCTCGTCGACACCGTCGGCGAGATTCTGCACGATGGGCACGTCCACGTAGATGGAGAACTGGCGGGCATCACCGGCACCGCCCGTGGCCGAAACGTAATTGCCCGCGACCATCATGCGCGGTCCTTCGACGACGCCCCTCTCGATGGCACGTTTCAGGTCGACATCGACGAATGGCCAGGTCGGACCCATGTCGCGTACGGTCGTGAACCCGGCCAGCAACGTGCGCCGTGCGTTGCGCGCGCCGTAAAGGGCGGCCTCGCCCGGCGTCGTCATGACCAGCTCCTCTTCCCACGAATGGCCGTCCGTGCTGGTCAGGTGCGTGTGCAGGTCGATGAGGCCGGGCAGCAGGGTGGCATTCCCGAGGTCAATGACGGTGGCGCCGCTCGGGACGCTCACGTTCGAACCGACCGCCGTGATCCGGTTTCCTTCGATCGTGACCATTCCCGGCGTGAGCAGCGGCCCGCCGTTGCCATCGATGAGTCGGGCGGCACGCAGGACCGTGGCCTGCGCGGCGAGCGGGAGCGGCACGAGGGTGAGGAGCGCGATGAGCGGTGCGAGGGTGTGTCGCATGGTCATTCTCACGACGGAGGTGGTCGACTCGCCAGGCTCGAAGCGGGCGGGTGAGATAATGACACGGTCGCGTGGCGGCCGTCCACACGGGTGGCCTGGCGCGACGTCGCATTCGGCGCGTTTCGGCCGGATGCGGCGATTTGCCGGTCGCTTCGGACATTCGACCGCACCCGCGGTGTCCGGGTGATTGCTGCCACTGCGCATCTCCCAGAGTAGAGCGGCCCGTTCCCTCGTCGCAGCTCTCTCGATCGGGAGGCTCGCATGACCGATCGCAGTCTTCTCGGATTGGGCCTATTCGCGTTCGTGCTCTGGGCAATGGCAGGACGCGGGCCCGTTGCCGGTTCCCTCGATGAAGATCCGCAAGCCGGCTCGGCCGGCCCGGTCACTGACCGGCTCGGCGCGCTGGACGGTCCGGCCACGCGGCTGCTTCGCGAATATGGCGGGCTGGGCGTGACCGACGCTTTTCCTGTTTGCCCGTCGACCTCGTGCCCGAGCATCGAAATCATGCTCGCGATCCTGCCGGACCCGACCGCATCGGCCATCGACTGGGGGTTCGACGCGTACCTGGAAGCCGTGCGACGCGCGTTCGAGGCGAGGGGGTACTCGGCGGACCGGTTCGCGCTGGCGCTCCCACCCCACGACACGGCCACCCGACTCCGACCTGGAGCCATGCTGTTCCGGCGTGGCGCCGCACCGAGTGACCTGGTCGTGCTGCATGTGGTCTGGGAACTGCCGACGACGGGCATCGACATGGCCGCAATCGCGACGGCACTGGATGAGCGCGAGGCGCTCCTGAGCCAGTTCGAAGACTTGAAATGGGAACTGCCGGACATCGACGTCGTGCGGGTCATTGGGCCGACGTTTTCCGGCTCGATCCCCTCGCTCGCACGCGCGATTGAAAAGTGGGTCGCCCCGAGGATGGAAGGCCAGGCCTCGTGCAAGCACGCAGGAGGGCATCTTCCCGTCTTCGACATTGTGACAGGCTCGGCGACGGGGACGGGGAACCGGGCGCAGATCGACTCGCTGTCTGCTCGACTGGCCGCAGCCGACGCCCGCACGAGAAATCGGCGCACCGTGAACGGCGAGCCGGCGGGTGTCGATGCGAAACGCGAGATGGCGCGTTACCGGGCGACCGTGCGCGATGACTCGACACTTTTCGCTGCCCTTCTCTCGTTCATGAACCTCGACAGCGGCCAGGTCGCGATCCTGCGCGAAAGCGGCACCGCATACTCGAGCGCTTTTATCGGGTCTGCCGCCGGTGTGCTGGATCTGCCGTTTCCCATGAATCTGGCCGGTGTCCGCGCGGAGCACGACCACGAGACTGAGAACGTGGAAGGCGCGAACGCCCGCGGCCTGCTGTTTCCTCAGCCGCCGCGCGTCTCGCTCACGCTGAAGGACCCGCAAAAGCGCCGCGACCAGCCGAACACGACGTCACACCTCACCGCACCAAGCCAGGAACTCGTGCTGGAGGAGATCATCGCGACGCTGCAGGCGCGTGACATCCGGGCCGTCGGTATCATCGCGACGGACGTGCGAGACAAGCTCTTCCTCGGGCAGATGCTCAGGCGACGCCTCCGCAACGTCCAGCTCTTCACGACCGAGAGCAACGCGCTGTTCCTGCGCTCTCCGATCGACCGCTCGCTGCGCGGCATGCTCGTCGCGTCGACCTACCCTCTCATCCTGGAAAGCGAGCGTTGGCTCGGGCGGAAGGGGCCAGCGCCGCCCGCCTTCGCGAGCGAGGGCGCGGCCGGGTTCTACAACGCGACGCTACTGCAGCTCCACGGCGACAGCGCGACGACGCAATTCACAGGGGGCCTGCGTGCCGATTCGGGAGGACTGACGGTTCCCTACTGGATCACGGCTGTGGGCGACAGGTCCTTCGTGCCGCTCCGTTACATGACCGCTATGGCGGACACACTGGCAGGGAGCGAACAGCGAGGGCGGTCCAGTCTCCTCGTGGTGCTGTTGCTCGTCGGCACAGCCTGGATGGTCGGGTTCTTCTTCTGGCGTGAGGCCTGGCCGCGCAAGAAGACCGAAGAGGCGCCAATCGGATCCATGCCCCCGGATCTCCATACACTGGACGTGCACGAGCAGCTGTACGGCTTGATCGGCGTCGCCGCACTGGGCGGCGCGTTTCTGCCCGTCGTAATCGTGCTGAGCGGTGGCGATGTCGCGATCCGGAGCATGTTCGACATCCTAGCGTACGCGACCATCTTCGTCTGGATCGTGACGATGGGTGTGATCGTCTACAAGCTCGGCCGTAGCGCGGTCGAGTGGCTGCGCGCTCGCTCCGGTTCGTCCGCCGTAGGAACGAGCCGGGCGCCTCGCGTGGCCGTCCTCATGCGCGTCGTGATGTTCTTCGGCGGCATCGCGTATCTGGGGACGACGTTCGTCTACTGCGTTCGGATTCTGCAGCTCGGGCCGACCGAACACACGCTGCTGCGGCACCGCGCGCTCCAGCTCGACAGCTCCCTCTCGCCGGTCGTGCCGCTCGCGCTCATCGGCCTCTTCTTCCTTACGTGGGCCTGTTGGCACAAGTGGCGCGTCGAACGTCTCCGCGAAGTCGGTGCGCTGGAGCTCATGGCCGAGAACGCGACGGACGACTCGGACACGTTTCTCGAGCGCGTCCGTAGCGTACGGGCTGCCCTGCGCGACTTCGCGCCCAGGCTTTCCGTGAGTGGTGGAGACCTGCGCATCGTGCCCATCGGCCTGGCGACGGTCATCCTGATCGTCTGGCTGAGCATGGCCTTTGCCGGCACGCTCGAGTCCTCCACTTCACAATCCACCGGCCGGGCCTTCAACGCGCTGCTCCTCGGTGGCATCCTCGCCAGCCTCGTCATCTTGAGCTGGAACACCTGGCGCTTCTGCATAATCTGGAAAACGATGCACGAGGCCTTCATCGAGGTTGCCGTTTCCCCGCTGCGACCCGTGCTGAAGCAAGTTGTCGATCGTGTGCGGAAGGGTGTACGCTCTGGCGTCATCAATGATCAGACCCGGCGAGCGTTCGAGAGCGAGGCAACGAGAATCGAGCAATCCCTGGCGACCCTGTCGCAGCCGACTCGAACCGTCAGCCCGGATGCGAAGACGGGGCCCGAGCCATACAGGGACAACTGGAACGCGTTCAGCACTCTGTACGCCCACGCGATGCGTCCACCTCCTCAGGATCGTGAAGCGGCTGAGAAGGAAGGGCGGAAGCTCGATTCCCGCGAGGTTCTCGTCAGCGAGCTCGTCTCACTCCGCATCGCCCAGTATGCCGAACGGGCCCGCCGTTACCTGTTCGGCCTGGCGGCGCTCTTGTTGCTCGGCATCCTGGTCGTCAACGTGCTGCTCGCGTCCTATTGGTTCGTCACGCAGCCGACGCTCCGCCTCGTCTTCATGGTCGTGACAGTCGTAACGATCGTGTCCATCCTCGTCGTGCTGACGGAAGTCAACCGGGACACGATTCTCAGCGCGGTGGCCGGCACGGATGCGGGCGTCGTGAACTGGAATCCGCGGTTCGTGATGAACGTCGTGCTGTTCGGCCTGGTTCCGATTCTGGCCATGTTGAGCGCGGAGTTGCCGACGGTTCGGAACGTCCTGTTCTCGTGGCTCGAGCCGATGTTACGGTCGGCCACTGGCGGCTGACGCGAGGCGCTTCAGCCCATGCCCAGAATGGAGCGCATGTACCAGTCGATCAGGGCGTCGCCCCAGACGTGGGACACGGCGGCGCCCATGGCGAGGAACACGCCGAGCGGCAGGTAGGTGGCGAGGGGCGAGAGTCGGCCGCGCACCCATTGGATGGGCACGCCGAGCGCGAGGCCGAGCACGGAGCCGAGCATGAGCGTGAGCAGCGCGCCGGCCGGCCCGAGGAATGCACCCACCATTGCCATCATGTGAATGTCGCCGATGCCGAGAGCGGGCTTCTTCAGGATGCGCTCGGCGATCCATTTCACGGCCCAGAGCAGGGCGAACGCGAAGACGGCGCCGAGCGCTGCGTCGAGGATGCCGATGCTGCCGGGCGCGAAGGCCAGGAGCAGACCGGCGGCCGCGCCGAGCAGGGTGAACTGGTCCGGGATGACCATCTCGCGGGCATCCGTCATGGCGATGCCGAGCAGGAGCGTGAGCAGCAGGGCCGAGTGCAACGCCGGCCACGCCACGCCGAAGCGCAGCACGGCGGCGGTCCAGATCAGGCCGCAGGCCAACTCGATGATCGGATATTGGATGGAGATCGGCGCCCCACACGCGCGGCAGCGGCCGCGTAGCAGCAGGAAGCTCAGGACCGGGATGTTGTCGAACCAGCGAATGCGCTGGCCACAGGCGCCGCAAGACGACGGCGGCGCCACCACGGATTTTTCCGCGGGCAGCCGGTAGATGCACACATTGAGGAACGACCCCAACGTGGCACCGATCAGGAAGGCGAAGAGCCACACCAGCGCTTCAGTCATTCCCTGTGCTTTCGTCCCGTGTGAGTACGTAGAGCAGGATGCCCGTAGCCACGGCCACGTTCAGTGATTCGACCGGGCCCGGTGTCGGCACGGCGACGGTGTCGCTGGCCGCGCGCAGCCACTCGGGCCGGACGCCTGCGCCCTCGTTTCCGACCACCAGGGCGACCGGTCCGCTGCGCGTCCCGGAACCAATCGGCGCGCCCGCCGCGTCCGCGACGACGATGGCGCACCCTCGCTCGCGCAGCCAGTCCTGGGCGACGGCATCGGACAGGTTCAGGATCGGCACGCGGAACGACGAACCTGCGGCGGCACGCACTGCTTTTGGATTCCATGCGTCGACCGTCCCCGGCAACGCGACGACGGCAGCCGCGCGAAATGCATCGGCGGCGCGCACGAGTGTGCCGAAGTTCCCGGGATCCTGAACGGCATCGAGGACGAGCGCGACTCCGGCGGACCCGATCTCGATCGACTGCTGGCGTGCCGCCGGAATCTCGCCGACGAGGAGCACGCCTTGAGGCGAGTCGGTCGCGGCCAGCCGCTGAAGGCTCGCGTCACTGACCTTGCGCGCGCCCAGGTCCGCCAGGCGAAGGGCGAGGGCACGGCCACGCGCGGTGTCCTCCAGCGTGGGCGCGTACACGGCGAGGCGGAGGACAATGCCCGCGTCCAGGAATTCCTCGGCGACGCGCACGCCCTCGGCGAGAAACAGGGAGCGCGCCTCGCGTTCCTTGCGGCGGCGCAGCGCCACGAGGAGCTTTTCGTCCGCCCGGCTCAGGCCCGGCTCGTCCATGGAACGCCCCTTGCCCATGAGACGTGCGACAGGGTTCCCCACAGTCGGAAGGGAAAAACATGCAGACGATCGCACGGGGACGCCGCCGGCTGGTCCCGGCGCTCCTGGTCGGAGCGCTC
>JBFJPA010000236.1:0-7241 GCA_041617355.1 Longimicrobiales bacterium | reverse complement strand
GTGGCCATCCGCGACGAAGATGTCGCCGTTCGGGGCGACGAGGACGTCGGACGGTTTGTTGAACGTGTCCGGGCCATCGCCCGCGACGCCTTTCTTGCCTAGCGTCATCAGCAGATCACCGTTGGGGCTGAACTTGTAGATGACGTGGCCGAGGCCGGGCGGTTGCGCGCCGAAGCCGACCGCGTCCGTCACCCACACGTTGCCCTGCCGGTCCACGAACATGCCGTGCGGCCACGCGAACAGGTTGGCGCCGAACTGTTTCAGGAGCCGGCCTTCCAGGTCGAACTGGAAGATCGTCGTCAACTGTTGCTTGTCCGCGCAGGTGTTCGCACCGCACCGCTCGGCGACCCAGATCGTGCGGCCGTCCGGGGCCGGGTAAACCGCGCTCGTCGCGCCGTACGTGCGGCCGTCCGGGAGTTGGCCGAAAGCATCGCTGGCGACGCGATACGGGTTTGGTAGGGCTGGGGCTTGGGCTAGGGCTGGGGCTGGGGCTGGGAATACGAAAGCCAGCAGCAGGCTCGGCGTTGCGAATCGGCGAATGGCTGACATTTGGGCGAACCCTCCGGGGCAGGGAAAGGGGGTGGAAGATTATGGGCCCGGAGGGCAGGGGGCCGCCAGTTCCAGCGGCGGCTCGCCGCCCGCACGCGTCGCGGCCGGAACGACAACTGGCCAATCCGGAGCGACGGGTTGCGCTCCCGCTCTGGCAGGGCGCGGCTTCGGCACCACCTGAGGGTTGCGACGGACGGAGCCACGGGTCAATACATAGGCTGCAGGGCGGTCCGGCTTCGCTCGCGATGCCTTCCTCGTGCGGATGCCGGGCGACGTAACGCTGTTTCGGTAGCAAATCGTGACGTGCGCCGCCCAGCTTCACGGCCACGTCCTCCAGAGGACACTCTCTTCGTTTGGCTCGCCTCGCAATCACGGGTGACGGACTCCATCGAGCCGAACCATCGCCACATTCCCGATGCGCGCGCGAACCTTCAACGCGGAGCAGCGCATGTTAGACGACAACGAACCATTCGCTGGCGACTCTCCTCGCGATGAGCTCATGCGGGACGATGGCCGTGCGCCGCTCGCCGTGATCGCGGGCCTCATCGCCGCGCTCGTGGCCGGGGGCATCTGGGCGGGGCTCGTCTTCGTGGCAAATGTGGAGCTCGGCTTCGTGGCCTGGGGCGTCGGGCTCCTGGTCGGCCTCGCGATGGCCCGTGTCACGAATCGCCGCAGCCAAACCCTCGCCGTCGTGGCAGCCGCCCTCGCGATCCTGGGCCTGGTAGCAGGCAAGGCGCTCATCTTCGTGGGAAGCGAGAGTCGAATCGCCGACGAGGTGGCCGAGAGCCCGGACATCCTCGCGGGAATGCTCGCGTGGGAGATGTACGCGACGCGCGAGCTCACCGAGCCCACGCTCATCGCCCTGGACGCAGCCGAAACGGCCGGCGACACGCTCTCCGATGCGCTCTGGGACGACATGCACGCCCAGGCGTCCGCCCGGCTGGAAGGCATGACGCCAGAAGAAAGGCGACAGCTCGCGCTCGCTGCTTCGGGCCGACTGATGGGCAGCATGGGGCTCGTCGGGGGCATCCGCGCACAGCTGAGCCTGTTCGACGCGCTCTGGCTGTTCCTCGCCGTGGGTACCGCCTTCCAGATCATGGCACCGGCCCGGCGAGGACCGGCCGAAGCAGCCGAGATGTCCGTTGACGTCTGACGTGTCCTGCTGCGCTCAGCCCCCGGACGCCGTGCGCTCGCACGTCCCCGGCCAGCCTTGTGCACAGGCGATCGCATACAGCCGCGCGGGATCCCGCTCTCGCAACGGTAGCTTGCTGCCGCGCAGCACGATCGGCAGGTCCGCCAGCAGCGGCGGCGGCCGCGGCGGCGGCGGCGCGCCGCGCGCATTCCGGTCGGTGTAGTCGCACGCGATCGGGAAGGCCCGCTCGCAGGCGAGCGCGAACGCGCGACCCGGTGATCGCCCCGCTTCGAGCTGCATGATGCCCCACTCGTAACAGGCCCAGCCCGAGCCGTTGTCGCAATACACGAGGGTGATCGCGTCGGTGTACTCGCAGGCACGGTCACTGCCGTTGGCGCACCTGGCCAGCCAGTAGGGCAGCGCCTGGCCGGGGTGGGTGTCGCCCAGCCCACGAATCGCGCTCAGTCCCAGAAAGATTATGGCCCAGAGCGACGTGTAGCCGAGGTTCAACTGCCAGCCGGGCCGGGCGGCTGCGGACGACGGCCGTTTCGCGACGAGCCGATCGATCGCGCGCACGCTCAGGTTCATGAGCGGCACGGGCAGCAGCTTGTCGTAGAAGGTGGGCGCTCCGATTTCACGCAGCAGCGCGAAGAAGACCGTAATGCCAACAGCGTACAGCACTCCGAACACGAGACGCCCGCGGCCGGTCCGTGGCGATGTCGACGGATCGGTGAACAGCAAGTGCATGCCGAGGAATACGGGCAACGAGATGTGTGAGTCGAAGAAGAGGTACGTGCCGGCGAGCCGCAGGTAGGCTTCGCTGATCAGGAACAGCGTGACCACCGCCGCCATCGTCATGCGTGCGACGCCGAACAGGATCTGGCCCGGTAGCGACACCAGGAAGATCAGCAGATAGATGTGCGGTGGCAGAAACTGCGTCGTGGCGATCTGTGCTCCGAACGTGATATCGGATGCGCCGGCCACGATGAGCAGCAGCGAGGCGACCCCCAGCGGGAACGAGGACGGGTTGAAGATGTGCGCCGACCGACCATCGCGGTTCCAGCGGATGAGCTCCTTCGCTGCGTAGCCGACGAGGATCATCGCGAACTGCCAGTAGAACCACTCGGGCCGGAACCAGAGGAACAGGTTGATGCTCAGGATAACGGGGAAGGGGCCGAAGCCGAGCGCATACCGGTCGCGTCGCGACCACGCGATCAGCGCATCCACGCCGTACGCGAAGATGAGCTGCACCGCGATGAACGGCAGAAAGGCGTACACGGAGCGGGAGTACCAGCCCCAGTACAGCACGATCACCAGCTGCGCGCACGCCTGCACCCAATGCTGGGGTCGCAGCACGACGTCGAGGCCGAACGTCCGCCCCTGGCGACGCCCGCTCACGAGCAGCGTCGCCGTCCACGCCAGCAACAAAGTGGCCGATCCGACGAACGTCCAGAAGAGGCCGGGCCAGCCCCGCGCGAGAGGTGCAGCGGCCGCGAGCAGGAGCGCGCATACGACGGGGAGCGCGAACACGCGCGACCCGCCTCCGCCGGTCGAGGACGTCGATTCCTTCAAACGCTCCGCCTCCTGTCAGCGCATCAGCGACCTCAAGGTCAGGATCTCGACCGCGACCGGCAAGACGGACGTCATAACCCCATGAAACGGCCGGCCAAGGCCATTTCGTTCGAATCGCGCGGACGCGGTACGGGACGAAACCTGCCGGGGGATCATCCGTAAGGCCCGAACCGTCTTCTAGACAGACTCTGGAACTCCTTGGGAAGGAGCACAAGGTGGGCAGCCGCCATGCCCTGCTCGTCCTCGCCGCCTGCGTGATCAACGGGTGCGCCCGCTATGCCGGGCCGACCCGGGCGATCACCTTCTACGGTGCTGACGACACGCGTCTGGAAGGGACCCTCGTCCTGCCCAGTGGCGCGACCAGCGGCCTGCCGGGGGTCGTGCTGATGCACGGCGCCGAGCCGGCAACACGCAGCATGGCGTACCGAATGCACGCCAACGTCTTCGTCGAGCGTGGCATCGCGGTGCTCGTGTACGACAAGAGAGGCGCGGGAGAATCGGCAGGTGACCACGACGCGGCGACCTATTCACAGCTTGTCGAGGACGGCATCGCCGCGGTCGAAGCGCTACGCTCTCGCTCCGAGATCGATCCAGCGAAGGTCGGACTCATGGGTGCGAGCGAGTCGGGTTGGTTCACCCCGGAAATCGCGGAGCGCGTCGGAGGCCTCGCCTTCGTCATCAACAAAGTCGGTCCCTGCCTCTCGTGGCGGGACACGAATCAGTGGGAGGTCTACAACGACCTCCTGGCAGACGGCGTGGCGGAGGAGTCGGCGAAGAGCCAGGCACAAATCTTACACAGACTCTGGAGCCATTACATCCAGCCGGATCCGGTCGAGCGGCAGGCGCTCGAGGCGATCCTCGATGAATGGACAGGTCGGCCAGGCTCGATCCTGCCACCCAGACCGCGCGACGTCAGCGCCGCCTACGTGGCCGACATCGCGTACGATCCCGGGCCGTATCTCGAGCGGGTCGTAACGCCGATGCTGTACGTCTACGGCTCCGAGGATCCGAATGTCCCGACGAGCGCGTGCGTCGATCGACTCGGCACGTTACGCGCTCAGGGACGGCCTGTGGAATATCACGTCATGCAGGGCGAGGGCCATGAGCTCGGCGGAGTCGGGCTGACAGGGTATCGCTTCGCGAAGGGTTATGCGGAACTCATCGGCGCGTTCGCCGCGAGACACATTCGAGGCGGTGGAAACTGACGTCCGGCCGAAACGGGTGACTGAAACGCGAGCGAACGCTACCGCATGACCGCGCTCAACCGATTCAACCGATCCCGCGCGTCCAACAGGATGGGAAGCGCGGGCTCGGCATCGCGCCAGTTCTCCATGAATTGCTGGAGCGCGCGCAGGGCGAGCGCGGGATCTCCGCTCTCTTCGGCGATCACCGTGAGCCTGTAGAGTGCGGTACGGTATGGCTCCTGCGACTCGTGGCCGAAGGCAGGCTCGCGAGCCAGCTCTTCGTAAAGTCGGGCGGCGCGCCCCAGGTCGCCTGCCTTGTGGACTGCGTGCGCCAGCGATTCGAGCGTGATCTTCGACGAGTCGTCGCGCAGCGCCACCTCGAAGTGCGGCAACGCGGCAGTCCCCTCACCGCGGGCGACGAGGATCTCGCCGCGCAGCGCTTCGGAGGCCGCGCGAGCGCTGACGTTGTCCGGATGACGTCGGGCGTCGAGGGCTTCCAGCAGCGACGTCGGCCGGCGCACGTCGCCATCCCTGCTGAGCGCCTTTCCCAACCAATAGACCAATATGGGGTCCGTGTCGCCGCGTGTGGCGAGCAGATAGGCGGAATCCCGCTGTGCCCGCGCCGCCGCCGTCAGCCCCCGTTGCTCGAGCGAAGTCGCGAGCAGGACACGGTTCCGGATCTCGCCCGTGGATGCCCTCTCGATATTCGTCAGACGAACGGCCTCGGCGAGCAGGCCCGACGCCTCGGCGTAATGCCCGCGATACATCGCGAGAAACGCGAGCGAGCGAAGTCCCCGCGCACGCCCCGGGCGGCTGCCCGGCAGCATGAGCGAAAAAACCGCCGCCGCCGAATCGGGCATGCCTGCAAGCACCCACGTCGAGCCAAACTCGTGGTTGATGTTGCTGTTTTCGGTCTGCAGCGAAGGGAGCAGGCGGAACGCCCGCCGGTAGTGTTCGATCGCGGACTCGAATTCGCCGACGCCCTTCTCCACGGTCGCAAGATTGATCCACGCCGTGTGATCCATCGAATCGAGACGGACCACGCGCCGAAACACATCTGTACCTTCGCGATCCCGGCCGAGACGGAGGTAGTCGTACCCGAGCATCTGGAGTGCTTCGAGATCGTTCGGCTGCTCGATCAGGAGTGTATTCAGCAGGTCGATGGATGCCAGGCGGTTGCTGCGCCAGCTTTCGATGCGCGAACGGATCAGCGTCCGCTCGCGGTCCGGCAGGCCATCCAGGTGCGCGAGGGCCCGGGCGAATCGCGCCTCGCCCTCGGTGGCGCGATTGGTCCAGTACGCGTGGACGCCGAGATCCGCGTGCGCCGCTGCAAAGGTGCTGTCGATGGCGATGGCCTCGAGCATGAGCATCTCGGCTTCGCGCCAGAGACCGCGGACGAAGGCTCGACTGCCGCTCGCGTATTTCTCCAGCGCCGCGATCGAAGCCGTCGTGACCTGAGGCAAGGGTGTGGAGCGCGTGGCGACGCGTAACGCGGACTCACCCGTCGCGCGGCGGATCCGCCGGCTCAGCCGGTCGAGCCCGCCGATGATGTCGTCGCCACCCGTCGCCTGTACGCTGACGACGCGCAATGCGGTGCCCGTGGCCGGCTCTATGATTCGCGCGGAGAGCGAATATCCCTCACCCGATCGTTGAGCACTCGGGATGATGACGAAGCGGATGCCGTCCCGGCGCGCGATCTCGCGGGCAAGGGTCTCATCGAGCGCCGAGTCGGCGGCGGGCACGCGCCGCATGCGCGTGAGCGTGACCCGAATTCGATCCGGCGGGACGACGTAGAGCGTCCGCGATTGCCGGAGTCCGGCGGCGAGCGCAAAGGGCACAGTCCGGTCGACAATGACATCGCCGGTTTCGTTCTCGACATCCGTGAGCAGGACCCAGGCGGGCGGGCCGTCCTCGGCGCTTCGACCGGGCAAAGCGATACCGAGCCATGCCAGCAACACCGCGCCAACCACGACACCGCCGGCGACGACGGTGCGGCGCGGACGGGCCCGACGGCGATCCGACCGCGCAACGGCCGCTGACCCGACCTCCGCGGAAGCCGAGGTATTCGCCTCGCCGTCGATTCCCGGCGGCACGTCAGCGTCCTCCGTGCGGACGGCGACGGACGCCGGATCCGTCTCGACTCGAGCCGCGACCTCGGCGGACGGAGCGTCCTCCCGCACGGCCGCCAGCGCTGTCGCATACGCCGTGATCTCCGGGTCCGGCGTCGTGTTCAGCTGGTCGCGCAGCAGTTCTTCGTAGACCTTCGCCTGACGGAGCGCGCCCGTCCGATCGCCGGCCGCCACGAGCGCACGCAGGAGGGCGAGTGTACAGCGCGCGTCATACGGATCGAGGGAGACCAGTCGTCGCCACTGTAGGATCGCACGCGCGCGGTCACCCGTCTGCTCGGCATGCGTCGCCATGCGCTCGATCGCCGCGCGCGCGAGTTGCGCCAGCCGCGCGCGCTCTTCCTCGACCCACCGCTCGAATTCCGGACAACCTGTGAGATAGAAGCCGTCGAGGAACGGGCCGCCGTAAAGATCGACGGCCCGTTGGTCGTCGTGTTTTTCGAGTGCCTGCAGAAACTCCTGGACATCGCTCGCCACGATGGACGCGTCGAGCCGGAGCACGGTCGCGCTGCCGGTCACGGCCACTTCGCCGAGCTCCCGCCGCAAGCTGTAGAGCAGTTGGGCGAGGGCGTGACGTGCACGCTCCTCGTCGTTCTCGGGCCAGAGCAGCCCGATCAGGCGGTCCCGGCTGATGCCGTTGCCGTGGGCCGCCAGCAGGGTGAGCACGGCGAGGCGGCG
>JBFJPA010000235.1:0-7269 GCA_041617355.1 Longimicrobiales bacterium | reverse complement strand
CGACATCGATCGGCAAGCTCTCCAGCCACGGCGCGGCGTCGAGCAACGCGCTGCGCATGGCGTCGGAATTGACGATGAGCGCGCGTACCCGGCGCCAGAGGAAACGGTAGAGCCACGAGGAGCGCAGCACGCTGGGCGCGCCGTGGCGGTGCACGATGGGCGTGCGCGCGCCGAATACGCGGGCCAGCACGAGCAGCTTGATGTCTTTGCGGCGGTCTCCCAACACGACATCGGCGCGTGCGCGGCGCAGCAGCCGGGCCAGAGTGAATGCAGCGAGGGGGTCGAAGTCGGGTCCCATGCGAACGGGCGCGAGTGCGACATCGGCGTCCCGCTCGAGCCGGTGCCGCAGCTGACCTTTCGCATTGCAGACCATGGTCACGTCGTGGCCGGCGCGGGCGAGTCCACGCGCCAGCGTCGTGGCCGAGCTGGCGCCGCCGCCGCCGCCACGCACCGAGTTCAGGAATACGATGCGCATGGACCGCTAGGGCCGTTCCCGGATGACCTTCGCCGTGATGCCGATCAGGAAGAGGGGCCAGATCACCCAGTGCAAAAGGTAGACGAGGTAGGCATAGTCTTCCGGCGACAGCCAGGGCAGGATCAGGACGCGATCGGCACCCGGCAACCGCAGCTGAAGCGCATCGCGGCTCGGCTCCCAGCGCTCGCGCGCCAGAATCGGGATGACCGGCACCTGGAAGCGGGCCGCCATCCAGGCCCCATCGTCGAGGCCCCACGCGATGCCGTGTTCCGGCGGATGCGCGGTCTCGGAGAGCCCGGGCGTCACGCCAAGGAACGATGTCGACGGCACGACGTTCTGCGGCGACGAGAACACCCACCACGAGACGGGAAAGATGAGTAGCGCGGCAAGCAGTGGCTTGAAGTTCTGCGTGCCCCAGCCAATCGTCTTGCCGAGGATGCGGGACCCCTCGCGTCGAATCACGAAGGCGAGGCGTCGCGAGAACTTCGGCTTGGGTGCGGGCGGGGCGGCGCTGGCCGCACGCGCGGAGTGGCCGGACTCCGGCGGCTCCGTGCCGTCGATGCGCACGCGCAGCGCACGACGTCGCATCGCGCGATAAACTTCGTCGGCCATCGCATCACTGCCCTCGTTGCGGAGTACACGCTCGACGCCGAGGTACGTGGAGCGACGGAACGGCTTGGAGGTGCGCAGGAACGGGAGCAAGTGCTCGTCGCGGATCTGCCAGCGCTCGACCGTGATGTCGCTCGGATCGTGTCGTGCCGGGAAGGGCGACACGACCTGGAAGCGACGGAAGCGGCCGCGCTCGAAGCTGACGCCGAGATCGGGGTGCTCGTCCTGGAAGCTCTGCCCGGAAATGACCAGGTGCGATGCTTCGGCCACGGACAGATCGAGCCGGCCGGAGACGGCCGCCTCCAGCCGCTGCGCCGGGTCATCGGACATGGTCTCGAAATCGCCGAACTCCGCGTCGCGCGGGCGGGAGAAGACCAGTTTCCCGGCGACGCGCAGCCGGCGGGCGAGAACGTGCGTGGGCCGGCCGTTGCTCGACAGACAGCGCAGGCCGGTGAAGTCGGCATCACCCTCGCAGACCGTGCCCTCCAGCTCGAGCCCGCGACACTCCGTCGTCGTGCGCGCATCGGGTCCACCGGAGTCCCGGCCGTGGCTGCCGAGATCGAGGTCCTGGCCGATGCTGCAGTCGTTCAGGCGAAGCGGTCCGCTGCAGCGCACATTGACGAGCGACAGCTTCGCGGCGGCGCGGACGCCACGCAGATCGAGGCCCTTCGGGAACATGGTGTGCAGCGCGTACACGTCCGGCCGCACGCCGTCCGCCCACTCGTCGTCGCCGGGCGGCTCGCTCATCTGCAAGAACACGCGCGGCGTCCAGAAATCGATGCCGCCGCCACAATCCACGAGATTGAGCTCAGCCAGGCCGGAGGTCGGCCGATTCGCGCGGTCCACGATGTGCACGCCGGAGAGGAGCAGCGCATGGCGCAGCTGCGCGGTCTGAATGATCAGGGCGCCGATGGTGCAGGGACGGAGTTTCCAGCGGACACGAGGCTCGTCATCGTCGGCGGGTCGCACGGCCTCCAGCCCGGGCAACAGACGCAGCCGGCTGATGTCGCCCGTGATCACCCAGACCTCGCCGACGTCCGCCCCTTCCAGCTCGATGTCCTCGGCCTTGATACCGGATACGATGAAGCCGCCGCGGATCACGGCGTGTTGACGCTGTCCGCCGGGCGACTGGTCCGTGCGCATGTAGAGGGAGCCATCGACCTGTGCGCTGAAGAGCTGGAAATCGCCGCCGATATAGACGCCGCTCAGGCTGATCGTGCCGCGGCTGTGTGCAGATGGCATTGCGAGCATCCCGCGCACGATCAGCCGTGAGCCGACCGACGTGAGGTCGCCATACACGCCGCCCTCGAACACGGCCACATCGAACCGGACGTGGCCGTGCACGCGCAGGCCGTTCAGCCAGAGCAGTCCGCGCACCTCGACGCGCATGGCATTGATCGATCCGCGAACGACGGTGACGGGAACCGAGAAGCCCGGGATCTCGTCGTCGCGCGCACGGTCCGCCGGGTTCGTCCTGAGCGCGTACGATGTGGAGTGCGTGAAGAAGTCCAGGTCGCCGCCAATTCGTGCGCCCTGCAGGTCGAGCAGGTCGGGCAGCGTATCGGGGTCGGCGTCCCAAATCGTCGCCTGCCAGCCCTCGAAGTCACACGCGCCGAAACGCAGGTCGCCATCGATGTGCGCATTGCGCAAGTCGAGGCCGCCACGCAGACGCAGTCCGCGCAGGTCGAAGGTGCCGGCGACGCGGATCGCGCTCGCGCGGAAGGCAGCGCCGCTGTCATGGGATGGCATCGCGTCCCGGCCGATGGACAGCTCGCGGCCGATGAAGCTCGCCTCGATCCTCGCCTCACGCAGGTCGAAGCGGCCACGGATCGTGCAGCGCTCGAAGCGAACCGGCTGATTGAAGCGGGCGCCCTCGAAGCGGACATCGCCGTTGAAGGTCGTGCGCGAGACCTCGATGGGCTCTTCGAATACGTAGCCGCGGGCGTCGACGTGTTCGAGCACGCGCAGGCGCTCGACCGACTCACCGCGGACCAGGCGCACCAGGAACTCGGCGGCGAGCACGCCTTCGCCGTCGGCTTTGACGAGTACGAAGTAGCGGTCGCTGCCGAGCTGGTCTTCTTCGACCGGCAGGTCCGACTCGATGGGCACGTCATCGACCATCGTGACCGAGCCATCGGACGTCACGAGGAACGACGACTCGAACAGCGCCGTGCCGTACAGGACCGCGCCCTTGAACCGGTAGTGGCCGGCCTCGTCGTCCGGCTCGGCCGGCAGCCGTTCGAGCGGACCGAGCTGCGCGCGCATGCGCGCCTCGGCCGCCGGGTCCAGCACGGCCCCTTCGCGGAGCGGCAGGTCTTCGACGCTTTCCGTGATGAAGAAGCGGCCCTCATCGCCGGCAATCGCCCACGCGAAGAAGCGCAGGTAGGCCTCGGCGTCGTCGGCGTCCTGAATGCGCAGGGCCCGCGGATTCAGGTCATGGATCGGCGTCGAGGTCCAGTCCAGCGGGTTCGGATCGCCCGGCGCGTACAGCAAGTACGCTTCGCGACCGCCGAGCTGGATACGGACGAGATGGTGCCCGGGATAGCAGCGCAGCGTCTGCTCGAAGACGAGCGCTTCGCCCGGCAACGGTGTTTCAAGGTGCCGGGACAGGTCGAAAAGGAAGCGGGCTCGCTCGTCGCCGGTGAGCGCGACCCAGCCGGCCGGCGCAACGGTGCTCATCGCTCGGACCCCACGACGAAGTCGGGCTCTTCCGCCTCGTCCTCGTCATCCTCCGTCGGATCCGGCCTTGCCGCCATCCCCGCCTCGCCGGCCACGATCGCCTCCACGACCACCGCCTCGTCATCCAGCCGGACGATGCCGCTCGGATCGACGTACACGGTGGCCGAGAAGACGGACTCCTTGAAGAAGAAGCGGGCGTCGAGCACGCGCGTCCCGTCTTCCTGCGTTGCGCGGAGCGTCAGCGGCTTCAGGTGCGGCTCGAGGGCCTCCCGCGCAGCGGGCGACAGCGGCTCATCGATCGGCAGGTCGGCAATCTGCTCGACGACGTGGAAGTGACCGTGTCGGCCGCGCACGAAGCGGAAGAAGACCTTCACGTACTCGAGGACCGAATCCTCCGTCAGACGGAGCGCACGTTCGTTGAGCTCGTAGAACACGCGGTTCGTCCAGTCCATGCGGTGCGCCTCATCACCTCGCCGGATCACGTACTCACGCGCGGGCTGCCGCCCCGCAGCAGTGATCTCGTACAGACCGAACGTCGGGTAGAACGAAAGCATCACGAAGCGCGCGGACGCGTTGTAGGGACTCCAGTCGCCGTCGGGGATCGCGCGTGCGACCGCGCGTAGGAGCGATGCCATGTCCGCGGGCGGCACGACCTCGACGTCGGGAAAGCCCTCGAGTCCGACGCCTTTCAGCTGCTTCGGCAGGGCCGCGCCGCGGCGCACGATGCTGGAGGCCGCGGAAAACGCGCTCGGCCGGCGTGCCGCATCTTGCGCCGATGCGTCCGGTTGCTCTGTCGCTGGCGGCGGTGCGGCTGCGGGTGGCGCCGCCGTCGGTGGTTTCGGACGCGAGTAGCGACGCTGCGGCCGGCGGGGCGTCGGAATCTTGTCGCTGCTGCGCCGATAGAAGGGGTTGTCGGCGTACAGCCCATGGAACGCCACGTCGGTCAGGTAATTCGGCTTCTGGGCGATGACGGCCTCATCACCGGCGATGGCGAGGATCATTTCATCGGCATCCAGCTTCAGGACTTCGAGCGGGTCGTGGAAGCCGGCGATCTCCGCCGCCTCGCGAGCGGCCTGCAGATTCGTGAAGCCGAAACTCTGATGCACGCGGCAGTTGTTGTACATCGTCGCCCAATCCGAAGGATACAGATTCTGCAGCTGACTCAGGTCCTGCCAGAAGCTCCACGTCTGGAGCCCGTAGCCGCGCATGAGCGTGATCGCCTGGCGCAGCTGGTCGAGCGTGCCGAGTTGTGCGGCCTCATCGAGGACGAAGAGCGTGGGGTGCGGGACCGGCGCGCGCCGTCGCATCAGCGCCGCCATGAGCACGCCGATCCAGACACGCAACAGGTTGCGGTGCGACTCGAGCTTGTCCGGCGGGATGACGAGGTAGATCGAGAGCGGATCGCCGCGCGTGACGGCGTCCAGCGAAAACGACGACTCCGCCGTCGCCCCGTGCACCAGCTGGCCGCGCAGGAACTCCAGGTTGTTCTGCGCCATGCCCATGAAGCTGCCGACCATCTCGACCGCCGGGTTGGTCAACATTCCGGCGACGCTCTGCACGTTCGTGTCGGGCGAGGATTGCATTTCGGAAGAGACCATCTCGATGAACTTGTCGGCCGGCAGGTTGAGCAGGCGGCGCAGCTCGCTCAGGTTGCGCCGATCGCCAGTGCGGGAGACGGCGATGTGCTGGATCAGGCCGGTCACGAGCTGCTCGCCACGCTGGTACCAGAACAGGTTGCGCGGGTCCTGCTTCTCGAGGCCGCCGCCGAGCAACGAGGACAGGCTGGCGGCGTCGTCGATCGCGATCGGCTGCGACGGGTCGACCAGATCGAGCGGGTTGAGCGACGACGGCCGCGTGGCCCCCGTGATGCCCATCGGGTCGAGCAGGATGATCTGCTGGCCGAGTTCTCCGCGCCGCGCGGCCGTGACGGCGTAGTTCTCGCCCTTCGGATCGACCACGATCGTCGGGCCCGGGAAACGCAGCAGCGTGGGGATGATGCAGGAGACGCCCTTACCCGCGCCGGTCGGCGCGATCGTCATCAGGTGGCCGCCGCCCGTGTGCAGGATCGGCTCGAGGTACTCGTTCGAGTCGAGACCGACGCTCGGCAACGGCGCGTAGCGGAACCCGATCGGTGCGGTGCGTCGCTCGTGCTCGAGGGAGTAACCGACGAGGATCCCGTCCTTCGGCAGCTGTGTCGGCGGCCGGAGCGCACGGGGGATCGCGGTGTGCGCGAGAGGTGTCGAGTCCACGTTGAGGGCTTCCGTCGGTGCGAGGGCGTGGGGAACGACCATTCGAACCGAGGCCGACATCGACCTGAGACACACAGTTTACGGCGGCCGCCCGACCCCGTCGAGGGCCGGCCACCATTGCGGGCGCGGCCCGGCCGCTGTACGCCTTTCCGGGCGCACCCGGAATAACCCCCCAAGCCGAGCCGACTCCGCCGTCGACGGAGACTGGAGCGTCGATCATGCCTGGACCTGGACGTCACGCCTGGAAGCCGCGCCTCGGGCACCCACTGATCGCCGGGGCCGTGCTGGCGGCGACCGTCGGCACCGCGTGGGCCGGCATCGCGACGCAGCCGCAGCAACCGATCGACGTGACACTCAACGAGGGCACGAACCTCGCCATCGCGCTCTCGCCCGACGGCCGCATGCTCGCCCTCGATTTGCTCGGCAGTCTCTGGACGTTGCCCGTCGCGGGCGGTGAAGCGACACGCATCAGCGACGAACATGGCGACATCCGGCAGCCCGTCTGGTCGCCGGACGGACGATCCATCGCGTTCCAGTCCTACCGCGACGGCAACTGGCACATCTGGCGCAGCGCAGCCGACGGCAGTGAACTGCGGCAGCTGACGTTCGGCCCGTTCGACGACCGTGAGCCGCACTGGTCTCCCGACGGCACGCGCATCGCGTTTTCTTCCGATCGAAGTGGCGACTACGACATCTGGGAGCTGGACCTCGCGACACAGGTGTTGCGCAGGGTCACGACGGCGTCGAGCGACGAGTGGGGGCCGGCCTATTCGCCCGACGGCGCCACGCTCGCGTTCGCCTCGGATCGGGAGGACGGCGGAATCTGGGCCATCGGCACCGACGGCCAGGAGCGGCGCCTAGCCGCGGCGCGTGCCACGCCCAACGCGCCAGCATGGACACCCGACGGCCGTGGCATCGTCTTCAACACATCGGACCGCGATGCGAGCGACCTCGTGCTCGGCGACCGGCCGATCACGCGCAATGAAGACGTCTTCCCGTTCCGCGTACAGTGGCTCTCGGCGACGGAATTCCTGTACACGGCGGACGGCCGCATCAAGCGGCGTACGATCGGCGGCTCGACAGCAGCCGACGTCCCGTTCCGCGCGCGCGTCACGCTGGACCGACCAGCGTATGCGCGTCGCGCGCCGGACCTCGATTCGCGCGAGCCTCGCACGGCGCGCGGCGTCGTCGCACCCACGGTGTCGCCGGATGGCCGAAGCGTCGCATTCGTCGCGCTCGGTGATGTCTGGGTCATGT
>JBFJPA010000234.1:0-7292 GCA_041617355.1 Longimicrobiales bacterium | reverse complement strand
GGAAGGACGACATGGAAGGCACACGACACGAGATTGCGACGCTCGGCGGCGGCTGTTTTTGGTGCCTCGAGGCCGTCTATCAACAGTTGCGCGGCGTCGAACGCGTCGTCTCCGGTTATTCGGGCGGACACGTAGTCCAACCGAGCTACCGCGAGGTCTGTAACGGCACGACGGGACACGCAGAGGTCGTACAGATCACGTTCGATCCGAGCGTGGTCTCGTTCCGTGAGATCCTGGAGGTCTTCTTCACGATTCACGATCCGACGACGCCGAACCGTCAGGGCGCGGACGTCGGCACGCAATATCGGTCGGTCGTTTTCTGGCACTCGGCCGAACAACAGCGAATCGTGGAGGAGGTGATCACCGAGCTGGAGGCCGAAAAGGTCTGGAGCACGCCCATCGTGACCGAGCGCGTCGCGTTCGAGCGGTTCTACCCGGCCGAGAGTTATCACCAGAATTACTATCAGAACAACCCGAATCAGGCCTACTGCCGGGTCGTTATCGACCCCAAGGTCGCGAAATTCCGCAAGAAGTTCCTCGAACGGCTGCGGGTATGAAGCACGGGTTACGGGGCGCAGGCATGGGCATGGGCGCGACGAGCGGGCCCGGGTCCCGGGCACGTTCACGGCGGGGATTCGGGGCCCCGATACTCCGACGGTAGCGCTTCGAAACCCCGAAACGACGTTCCAGCGTAGGGACTTAGAGAAACGGCAGGGAGAGGTCCCTGTACCCCTCACCCTTGCCCTCACCCTGTCCCTTTCCCTTTCCCTGACCCCTGCCGTCTGGATCACAGGGGTCGGTCAGCAGGTACCACGCACCGATGAGCACGACGGAAACGAGCAAGACGGCGCAGTACGATGCGAGACACCGCCGCACCTGGCGGTGGGCGATGGTCGCATCTGTGGTCCTGCACATCCTGCACTTTCTGGTGTTCCGCGGCGATATCGTCTTGCCGCCCTCGCCGTTCGCGGCGGCCGGCCCCCGGTCGGGCGATGCGCGGGCAGCGGCGGGCGGCGGCACGCAGATCATCGCCATGCAGGTCGTACAGACGCCGGTCCCGCCAACGGTCCAGACGGTGACGCCGGTCCCGCTGCCGGTCCCCGAGCCGGAAGTGAAGCCGATCCTCGAGGAGCCCCCGAAGCCGCAGGTCGTGGCGGCGGTCACGCCCGCCCGGGAGGGCACGGGAACCGTGGGCGAGGGTCGGGGCGAGAAGACGGGCGAGGGGATCGAGGGTGGCCGCGGCCGGGGGGACGGTGGCACGGCGGAAGAAGGCCTGTTCCGCGTCGTCCCGCCCTCGCCTCGAGGCCTGATCCTGCCGCCGAGCGACCGGCCGGGTAAGGTCCGCGGCAAGGAGATCGACGTCTGGGTCTTCGTGACGGCGCGCGGCGAGGTGGTCGCGGATTCGACGCGGATCGCGCCGGCCACAGGAGACCGCAAGTTCGACGACCGGCTGCGCAAACAGGCGGCCGAGTGGGTCTTCGAGCCGGCGAAGCGGGGGGGCCAGCCCGTCGCCGAGTGGTTCCGCTACACGCTCATCCTCTGACCTCGAGCAGGCGCTCGACGGCGTCGGCGAAACGGTCGGGCGCCGTGGCATCGACATCCAGGAACAACGACGGCTCGAGCATCTCCAACTCCATCAGCAGGAACCCGTCCTCCGTGACGACGCCGTCGACACGAGCGTAAAGCCAGGGGCCGGGAGCGCCATCGAGAATCGCGCGTGCGCCTTCGATCACGGCGCGCGATGGCCGCGCCGACTGCTGCGTGCCGCCCAGCTCGTACTGGACGCGGAAGTCACCTGGGCGCGGCCGTTTCCGAACCGCGTGGCTGTAGGCTCCGCCGAGGAAGATGAGGGACCATTCTCCGTCGGACTGAATTTCCGGCACGAACGGCTGGACCAGCAGGTCGTGCCCGCTGCGCCAACGCGCGAGGTCGGCGTCCGCTGCGATATCGCCGACCCCGAAGAGTCGCGCGCCGAACGCACTCGCGCCGATGGCCGGCTTGATGACGACCGCAGACCAGCCGCGTGCGGCACACAGCGCGTCGAGGTCCTCCTGCGACCCACGCTCCAGTAGGGCCGTGGGGACAACGGGCAAGCCGGCCTCGGCCAGCTCGATGAGGTATCGCTTGTGTGCGTTCCAGCGAACGACGTGCGGTGGATTCCACAGCGGAACGCCGGCCTCGTCGACGGCGTCGAGCCAGTCCAGGAATTCCGTGCCGCGCAGGTGATAGTCCCAGCAACTACGCAGCACGAGCGCGTCGGCGGAGCGCCACGCGCCGTGGGCCGCATCCCAGGCAACGCTGCCGACGTCGACGCCGCGCGCCCGAAGCCGATCGGCGGCAAGCCGGTCGTCGGCCGCGAGCTCCGGCAAGCCACTCCAGGTCACGAACAAAACGGTGCGCATGGCGGCCACAGTTTGGCGGGTGACGCCTCGCCTGTCACGCGAGCTTCCCGCCCGAGACCTTGCCCGGCCCCTGGCCGAGATCGGATCTTGGCCCGGTTTCCGGAGATACACCACGGAGGAACGATGATCGTTCGTCGCTATGGCAGCACCATCCAGAACGTCACGCCCAACTTCGACGCCCGCGCCATGAACGAAGTCGGATTCTTGCGGGACGGCAGCTTCAATCTGCCGGCCGCCGATTTCGAGTCCGAGTGGACCGGTTCCGAGCCGCACCTGCTCTCCGCCTCCGCGGAAGGCGATGTCCAGGGCGAGGTCGAGGAGCGCGTGCTCGCGGAGCTACGCGAGAAGCTCGCCGCGCTCGAGGCCAAACTCGCCGATGGCGAAGTGCTGTACGTCGAGAACGAGGTGGGCAAGGACCAGGCGAAGACGCGCGGCACGCAAACCACGAAAGTCGTCGCGGGCGAGAACCGCCTGTATTTCGCGTACACGATCGATCCGCCCCTTCGCGTTTCGGTCTGGCGGCGGAAGGCCTGACGCGCGCGTGCCCGATTCGCTCCCGGCCGGATACGTACGCGTCAAGGTCGGCGGCGCGCGCGTGACCGCGCTGGCGAACTCCGTCGAGTCGATTCGCTCGATTGTCGCCCGCTCCGGCACGATCCACGGCTACGCTTCGACCGACCCGTCCGGCAAGCCGCTGCGGGGCCGCGGTATCTCGTGGGCCTTCGACACGGGCCGCGAACGCTGGGTCGTACGCCAGTATCGACGGGGCGGCGCTGTCGCCAAGGTGCTCCGCGACCGCTATCTGCGCCTGCTCCGGACGCGGCCTGCCCGCGAGTTGCGGGCGAGCATCGCGTTGCGCGAGCGCGGTATCCGCACGCCCGAGGTCATCGCCACCGTGCTGTATCCGGCCGTCGCGTTTTACCGGGCCGAGATCGTGACGCGCTGGATCCCCGACTCCGAGGACCTCGCCGCCGTGACGTTCGGGCCCGACCTGCACTCGGCTGCCGAACGCGCGGCCGCCTGGGCCGCGGCTGGCCGCCTGCTCCACTCCGTGTTCGCGAAAGCCGTGATCCACCCCGACCTCAACCTTCGCAACATCCTGATCGCACACGGTGAGGACCCGCCGACGGCCTGGCTCATCGACCTGGACCGGTGCCGCGTACGGGACGTGCTGCCGGCCGAGGCTCGCCGCACCATGCTCGAACGGTTTCACCGTTCCCGGCGCAAGCTCGAGCGCGGCTTCCGCCGGCCCGTCGATGCCGCCTCCCTCGCCGCGTTCCAGGATGCCCTGAATGGCTGAGCTGGTCCGCTTCGACTCGCCGCCCCGCTCCATCGCGATCGTGATGCTGAGTGCACTCGGCGATGCCGTGCACGTACTGCCCGTCGCGAACGCGTTGCGCAGGACGTGGCCGAACACGCGTATTACTTGGATCATCCAGCCCGTGCCGCACGCACTCGTGCGCGACCATCCGGCCATTGACGAATTCGTCATATTCCAGCGACGACGGGGCACGTCGGCGTGGCGTTCCTACGCCGAGCTGATGCGCTCCGTCGAGGGGCGCTCGTTCGATCTGCTGCTCGCCCTGCAGGTCTACCTCAAGGCCGGCCTGATCACGGCACAGCTGCCCGCACGCGTCAAGCTCGGCTTCGACCGAACGCGTGCGCGCGACCTCAACTGGCTCTTCACCACGCACCGCATCCCGGCCCGCCCGGTCGGACACGTGCAGGACCAGTACTTCGAGTTCCTCGACGCACTCGGCATCGATCCACGTCCCGTCACCTGGGGACTCGGGCCGACCGACGCCGAGCGCGAAGCGCAGCACGCGTTCTTCGCGACGCTCGATGCGCCGACGTGTGCGTTCGTCGTCGGCACGAGCAAGCCGGAAAAGAACTGGGAGCCCGAGAAGTACGCGCGCGTCATCGACGCCGTGCAGCGCACGCACGGGCTCAACGCGCTCATCGTCGGCGGCCCGTCCGCTATCGAGCGGACCGCGGCCGAGCGCATCAGCGCGCTCTGCGAACGCAAGCCGCTCGTTGCACTGGGCAACGACGTCCGCCGTCTCGTCTGGCTGCTCGACGGCTGTGCCCTTCTCGTCAGTCCCGACACCGGCCCGCTCCACATCGCGCGCGCTCTCGACAAGCCCGTCGTCGGTCTCTACGGCTACACGAACCCGAAACGCTACGGGCCCTACCGCAAGTTCGAGGACCTGATCGTCGACGGATACGCGCGATTCCCCGGCGAGGACTACCCGTGCAGCATGAAGCACCGGCCCGGCGGCATGAGCCGGGTGGCGGTCGAAGACGTGCTGCAGCGGGTGCGGATCGCGGTGGATCGCTACACGAACGGAAGGGGAGAGGGAAAGGGACAGGGACAGGGATAGGGTGAGGGAGCGGGGGTACAGGGGTTCTCTCCCTCTCTTGGGCTCGATACGGGTCGGGCCGGGGTATGACGGGGCCGGAGGCAGTCTAACCATGGGAACTGATGCAGGCCGCACCCAAGCGAATTCTCTGGATCGATGATGAGGTGGAGCTCTTCGAGCCCCACCTGATCTTCCTGCGCCAGCGCGGCTACCACGTCGACACCACGACCAACGGCGATGATGCCATCGAGCTGGTCCGGGGGCAGTCGTACGACCTGGTGCTGCTGGACGAGCAGATGCCGGGTCGTCGCGGGCTCGATGTGCTGAGTGAGTTGCGTCGCGAGGGCCCGCACGCGCGCGTCGTGATGGTCACGAAGTCGGAGGAAGATCGGACCCTGGTCGAGGCCATCGGCCGGCGCGTGGACGACTACCTGGTCAAACCGGCCTCGCCCCGGCAGCTGCTGTCGGTCGTGACGCGGCTGCTGGAGGGCCCGCAGTTGCAGCAGCAGCGGGCGGCCCAGGACTTCGCGTCTCGCTTCGCGCAGCTCGCGCGAATGCGCGATGAGGCCGATCATTGGGAGCACTTCTTCGCGCTGCACGACGAGCTGGTCGACTGGGAGCTCAGGCTGCAGAATTCGGGCGAGGCCGGTCTGCTGGACTCGGTGATCTCGCTGCAAGCGGATGTTCGCCGCGGCTTCGGCCATTACATCGGGCAGCACTATCCTCGGTGGACGAAGCCCGGCGCCAAGGACCGGCCGCCGCTCTCGACGGATGTCGTCGCGCGCTGGGTCGAGCCGCTTGTCGGCGGTGCGCCCCTTCTCTTCGTGATCATCGACTGCATGCGCCTCGACCAGTGGCGCGTGCTACGGCCGATGCTGGGCGCGGATTTCGATGTCGAAGAGGGCCTTTACGCGAGCATCCTGCCGACGGCGACGCCGTATTCGAGGAACGCGATCTTCAGTGGCGAGTTCCCGGACGTGATCGCCAGGAAGCACCCGGGCTGGTGGGGCACGGAAGAAGGCAGTCTGAACGCGTTCGAGGACGAGCTGCTGCGTCAACAGCTCCGCAAACTGCGCGGCGCGGACGTGCCGGTCCACTACGAGAAGGTGTTCACGGACGCCGATGGCGATGACGTGATCGCCCGTGTGCGCGGCGCGCTCCAGCCGGGCGCCGTGGCCGCCGTCGTCTACAACTTCGTGGATCTGCTGACACACGGGCGCAGCGAGTCGGCGATCCTGATGGAGGTCGCCCGCGATGTACCCGCCTTGCGCGCGCTGACGCGACAGTGGTTCGAGCGCTCGTCGGCATACCGGCTACTGCAAGAAGCGGCCGCACGCGGCGCGTCGATCGTCCTGACGACCGACCATGGCTCGATCCTTTGTGAGCGGCCGCTCACGATCTTCGCGCGCCGGGACGCGACGGCGAACCTGCGCTACAAGTTCGGGCTGGATCTGCGCGCCGAGCAGCCGGCCAACGTCTTCGCCGTCCGCGATGAGAAGGCGCTTCGCTTCCCGCCCGGCAAGGCGGCCACGAACTACCTGCTCGCGCTCGAGGACTATTTCTTCGTATATCCGACGAAGCTGCGCGAATACCAGGCGCGGTACCGGGGCTCGTTCCTGCACGGCGGCGTGAGCCCGGAGGAGATGATCCTGCCGGTCGCGGTGCTGACACCACGCGCACCGGCCCGCTGAGCCGGAGCGAGGATCACGCTGAACACGGCACCATGAAGCTCTACTTTCGCGTCCTGTCCTATCTGCGCCCCTACGGCTGGCTGCTCGCGGCCTCGTTCGCCGCGACCCTGGGCTTCGCCGCGTTCGATGCGTTCAGCTTCGCCATGTTGATCCCGTTCCTGGAGACGCTGTTCGGCGTGCAGGGCGCGGAGGCGGGCGCGGCCGCGAATGCGCTCGGCCGGCTGCTCGACGGAACCGTCGGCCGCTTGATCGACCTGCGCCAGCCGTCGCGCGAGCTGCTCAACGTCATCATCGTCGTCCTGTTCGCCATCTTCGTCATCAAGAACATCTTCGACTTCCTGCAGCAGTACCTGGTCGTGCGCCTGGAGCAGGCGGTCACGCGGGACCTGCGCAACAATGTCTACGACCACGTGCTCGACCTGGACCTGCGCTTCTTCGGCAAGACGAAGACGGGTCAGATCATCGCCCGACTCACGGGCGATGTCGAGCTGCTGCGTACACTCGTCACGAAGAACGTCGCCAAATTCGTGACGTCCGTCCTGCAGGTCGTGTTCTTCGCGGGCCTGATGCTGCTCATCTCGGTCAAGCTGACCTTCGTGGGCCTCATCGTGATGCCGGCCATGTTCGGGGTCTGGCGCCGCATGGTGCGCAGGCTGAAGCGGGGCGACCACCGCATCCTGCACCTGTACGGCGAGATCTCGTCACAGCTACAGGAGACCGTGACCGGCATTCGGCAGGTCAAGGCGGCGGCAGCAGAGGACTGGGAGCGGCGCCGCTTCGCCCGCAATACGCGCGATTTCTTCAAGGCCGTCACTCGCAACGAGCGGATCCGCGCGCTC
>JBFJPA010000233.1:0-7336 GCA_041617355.1 Longimicrobiales bacterium | reverse complement strand
GCCGAGCTGCTCGCCGCCGTACGCGGCCAGACTCGCATTGAAATCGATCTCGAGAGCGCGCCGCCGGCCGTCGAATTCCCCATCGACGTCCTGGTTGCGGCCCACGCGCGGGGCTGGGTGCTGGAGAGTCCGCGGGGCACGAGTGCGCTCGCCGGGATCTGCGCCGCATTGGCCGACGCCGACGCACGCGTGCTGGCCATTCGTGTCAACGAGCCCGACCTCACGGACGCGTTTCGCGTGATCACGGGTGATGCCTGGATCCCCACGCGAACGGGCGAGGCCGCATGAACGTCCTGGGCTGGTCGCTCGAATGGCTGACGACGCTGGCGCGCCGGCGACTCCTCGTGTTGAACCTGTCGATCCCGTTGCTGCTCGTGCTGCCCATCGCCGGCGCCGGCGCACCGTCCCATCACGCCGCCGCGGTCTACGCCGTGCTCTACGCCCTGTTCGGCACGTTCGGCGCGGCCATCCCGCTGCTGCGCGATGCCGAACGCGGCTTCATCCGCCGCATCGCGCTCACGCGCGCTCGGCCGGCCGGATTCCTCACCGGACGGGCGCTGGCGGGGACGTGCATCGATGCGCTGCAGCTGATCCCCGCGACGATCCTGGTCCTGTTGCTTTCCAACGGCGTCTCGCCGATCCCTCTGTTCGCTGCGATCCTGGCCGCACTGCTCGTCGCGAACCTGGTGGGCGTGTGGATTGCCGCACTCGCGCGCTCCGTGGCCGAGGGTGCACTGTTCTGCGCGGTGACCGCGCTGCTGTTGCTGCACGCATCCGGCACGTTTCGCACACCTCCGCCGGACGGCATTGCTGCGCGCATCGAAGCCATCGCGCCGTTCCGCGCATTGCACGAACAGTGGCTCGCTTCGCTCGGCGGCACCGCTCCTTCGGGTCACACAGCCGCGCTGCTGGCCGGCGCGATCCTGCTCCTCGCCACGATGGCAACAAGTCGTGCACTGCTGCGCATGCTCGCGCGCGCAGACGGGCGCGGCTGACGCGTCGCGTTACGCGCACGCAGCACGGCGAGCGTGACGCGCATCACTCTGACCCGTTGGTTCGCTGTGCGACAGCCGGCACCACTCTTACCCATCGCATCGTGTGCCGAGGCTTGCGCGATTCGTCGGGCCGCTGGATGATTTCGCCGGCGAGAACTCATCGACTCCGCCGCCATTTCGGACTCAATCCAGCCAACACTCGTGAGATCGGACTCTTGAGGAAGATCGACACGCAGAACTTCCAGCGTGCTACGCGGGATACTCCGCGCGAAATCAATCGCACGATCATCTTGAACATCATGCGGGAGCGAGGACCCATCTCGCGCGCCGACCTCGCACGGACCATGGGTCTGCCGCGCGGCATGATCACGTCGCTGGTCAACGAGCTGCTCGCCGAAGGCCTCGTCTCCGAAGGCGCGACGGCCCAGGCGCCACGCGGTCGCAAGCCGACCCTCCTGCACCTGCGCAGCCACGACCGCCTCGCCATCGGCATTGACCTGCTCGCCAGCCGCACTGCCATCCGCTTGAGCGATTTCGGAGGCCAGAAGCTCGCCGAACAATCCTTCGCCACACCCGACGGCCCCGAGGACCTCGTCGCCCGGCTCGCCGAATGCGTGCGCGAGCTGCTCGCCAGCCGCAGCCGCGCCAGCCAGTGCGAGGGCATCGGCCTCGTCGTCCCCGGCATGGTCGACGGCCGCAACGGCATCGTGCTCAATCTGCCCACGCTGGGCTGGCGCAACGTCGACCTGCGCGGCGCACTCGCCAGCGTCGCGAAGATCCCCGTGCACATCGAGCGCGACGCCGTCGCCTGCGCCCTCGCCCACATGTGGCTCGGGCCGTCCCCCGACGACATGCGCGACTTCGTCTACATGATCGTCTCCGACGGCGTCGGCGCCGGCATCATGATCAACGGACAGCCCGTGCGCGGCTGCAACTACACCGCCGGCGAGTTCGGCCACGTCCCCGTCGCCCTCGACGGACCCCTCTGCTCCTGCGGCAAACGCGGCTGCCTCGAATCGTACACCTCCGATCCGGCCACCATCGCACGCTACCTCGAACGCACGTTCGCGGGCCGCGACACCACCTCCGCAATGCGGTCCAGCGAGATTCGCGTCGCCGATCTCGTCCGCCTCGCGAAGGGCGGCGATACCCGTGCCCGCGAAGCCCTCACCGCCACCGGCCGTTACCTCGGCGTCGGTCTGGCCAGCATCATCAACGCCCTCAACCCGGCCTGCATCATCCTCGGTGGCGAGATCGTCGCCGCCTGGGACCTGCTCGAGCCCGTCCTGCGCACCAGCATCGAGGCGCGTACGCTCACGGAGTCGGCCGCCGCGACCACGGTGGCGCTCGACCCCGACCATGCGGAAACCCGACTGCTGGGCGCGACGGCGCTGTTCGTCGCGCCTGCCTTCGCGGCGCCGCGCATCGCCTGACGCCGGCAAGAACGCACTCCGGAATACCGCCATACGATCTCGCCAAAATCCATGTAAGTCGTTGTCATAAAAAACATTCTGTAGATGCAACCGCGCCCCGCTTGCGCGGCTTGTGAGGCGCCCTATCTTGGTCGCCTAATTCCAGCCACGAGCCCATCTCGCCGTGATAGCCGCGGCCTGATTGAAGAGGGTTGGGTCCCATTTGTTTTTTGGCGTGACTAATTCCGCGGCACTGGTTCGCCGTGGTTGCTGCGACGGAACGACCGGCACGTCGACGGCGCCCGCCTCGTCCGCGGCTCTTCGGGGCCCCGTGGGGCGGGCGCATCACACTCTTCCCCGTGGAGGCAGACCAATGGTTGGGGTCCCTTCGATGCGAACCCTGCTCGTGGCGGTGGTGGCCCTGGCGACCGGAGCGGTCGCGACGGCGGCGCAGACACCGACGGGCACGATAGCGGGACAGGTCGTGGACGCGGCGACGCGGCAGCCGGTGGACGGCGCCGTGATCGCGGCGGACGGTCGGTCCGCGTTGAGTGATGCGAATGGCCGCTTCCAGCTGACGGGCGTGCCGGTGGGTGCGCGGACGGTGCGCGCGACGCGGCTGGGCTACGCGGAGGCGACACAGACGGTGTCGGTGACGGCCGGTCAGACGACGACGATCGAGATCGCGCTGAACGCGGAGGCGCTGGCGCTCGAAGGGCTGGTCGTGATCGGGTACGGCGAGACGACGCAGCGCGAGTTGACGGGCGTGATCCAGCGGGTCGATGCGCGCGAGTTCAACGCCGGCCGAGTGGTCAGCCCGGAGCAACTGATCCAGGCGAAGGTGCCGGGCGTGCAGATCATCGACAGCGGCGAGCCGGGCGGTGGGATCTCGGTGCGCATCCGGGGAGGCACGTCGGTCACGAGCAGCAACGAGCCGCTGTTCGTGGTGGATGGCGTGCCGCTGGCGGTCGGCGGCGGGATCTCGGCGGGACGCAATCCGCTGAACTTCCTGAATCCGGATGACATCGCGACGGTCACGATTCTGAAGGATGCGTCGGCGACGGCGATTTATGGCTCGCGGGGAGCCAATGGCGTCGTGCTGATCGAGACGAAGAAGGGCCAGGGCGGCTCGCGGCTGGAGTACCGCGGCACGGTCTCCACGTCGAACGTGACCAAGGAGCTGGACCTGCTGAACGCCTCGCAGTTCCGGGACGCGGTGAGCCAGCAGGCGCCGGACCGGCTGAATCTGCTCGGCAACGAGAGCACGGACTGGCGGGATGCCGTGCAGCGCGCCGGGTTCGGGCAGGAGCATTCGCTCGCGGTGACGGGGGGCACGGACGCGGTCAACTACCGATTCTCGGCCAGCTACCTGAATCAGGAGGGCGTGGTTCGGGGCACGGAGACCGAGCGCGTTTCGGCGTCGCTGAACTACAACCACCTGTTGCTGGACGATCGGCTGAGCTTCGAGGCGAACCTGAAAGGCACGCGCTCGGACGACCAGTTCACGCCGGGCGGTGTGCTGGGCGGAGCGACGTCGTTCGCGCCGACGCAGCCGATCCGTCAGGCGACCAGCCCGTTCGGCGGCTTCTTCGAGTGGGCCGACCCACTCGGGCCGAACAACCCCGTCGCGGAGCTGGAGCTGGTGTCCGATGACGGCACGACGTACCGCAGCGTCGGCAACGTGCTGGGTGAGTACGCGTGGTCGTTCCTGCCGGGGCTGTCCACGACGGTCAATGTCGGCTACGACGTGACCAAGGCGGAGCGGCGCACGTTCGCGCCGAGCTTCCTGCGCGGCCAGGCGGAGACGGGCACGGGCGGCACGGTCAGCCGCTCGAACTCGACACAGTCGAACACGCTGCTCGACGCGTATGGGACGTACACGCGCCCGGTCGGCCCGATCGGCAGCAACCTCGTGGTGACGGCCGGCTACTCGTACGAGGAATCGCGCAGCGACTTCCCGTCGTTCTCGGTCGAGGGCCTGAGCTTCGACCTGCTCGGACCGAACGGCATTCCGGCGGCAGAGCGGGAGCGCACGTTCCTGACCGTCGACGAAAGCAAGCTCGTATCGGGCTTCGCCCGCGTGAACTACACGCTGAGCGACAAGTACCTGTTCGCGTTGAGCGTGCGGCGGGACGGCTCGTCGAAGTTCGGACCGGACGAGCAGTGGGGCTGGTTCCCGTCGGCGGCGGTCGCGTGGCGTCTGATCGACGAGGAGTTCATGCGCGGGGTCGGGTCGCTCTCGGACCTGAAGCTGCGCGCGTCATGGGGCGTGAACGGGAACCAGGCGTTCGGAAACTACCAGGCGTTCTCGGACTATGTGATCGGCGGTCCGCAGGCGCGGGTCCAGTTCGGCAACCAGTTCGTGACGACGATCCGGCCGAGCGCGGCCGATCCGGGCATCAAGTGGGAGGAGACGACGTCCTTCAACGTGGGCGTCGACTTCGGTCTGCAGGAGGGGCGCTTCAGCGGCTCGCTCGACTACTACGCGAAGGACACGGAAGACCTGATCTTCAACGTGCCGGTCGCGGCGGGCACGAACCTGTCGAACTTCGTGACGACGAACATCGGCTCGCTGCAGAACCGGGGCTTCGAGCTGAGCCTGAACGCGCGGCTCCTGGAAGGCCGGGGCTCCGGCCTGTCCTGGGATGCCAGCTTCAACGCGGCGACGAACAGCAATGAGCTGGTGCAGATCAACCCGATCGGCGCTGGCGCGGAGCAGATCCTGACGGGCGGCATCGCCGGCGGCGTGGGCAGCACGATCCAGGTGCTGCAGCCGGGCCATCCGATCAACTCGTTCTTCGTCTACCGTCACAAGCGTGGCGCCGACGGCAAGCCCGTGTACGCCGACATGAACGGCGACGGCAACATCGACGACCGCGATCTGTACGAGGATTTGAACGGCGACGGCAACGTCAACCAGGATGACCGCGCTCCGTTCGAGAGCCCGGCGCCGGACTGGCTCCTGGGTCACACGTCGTTCCTGCGTTACCGCAATCTCGACCTCAGCTTCACGCTGCTGGCCCAACTCGGCAATCACGTCTACAACAACGTGGCGTCGAACAACGGCCACTACAGCGCGCTGCGCGGCGGCGCACCGACCAACTTGCACAGCTCGGTCCTCGAGAACGGGTTCGTCAACCCGCAGTACTTCTCGGATGTGTACATCGAGGATGCATCGTTCCTGCGCATGGACAACATCTCACTCGGCTACACGCTCAACCAGCCGGGTCCGCTGAACGGCGCGCGACTGTTCGCGACCGTGCAGAACGTGTTCACGCTGACGGGCTACAGCGGCATTGACCCGACGGCGGGCGTGAACGGTATCGACAACAACATCTACCCGCGCTCCCGGACCTACTCGGCCGGGATCAGCGTGGGCTTCTGAGGACAGCGATCGTGTCAACGATTACGCAACGGAGAAGGGATCGAGGAATGCGCACCCTGAAATCCAGGACTCTGATCGCGGCCGCTGTCCTGATCTTCGCCGGGACCGGCTGCACGGACCTGCTGGTCGAGCCGAAGAGCAGCGTCACGGGCGCGAACGTCTTCAACGATGTCGCGTCGTACCGTTCGTTCCTGGCCAAGATCTACGGTGGCATGGCGGTGACGGGCCAGCAGGGCCCGGCCGGCCGTGCGGACATTCAAGGCATTGACGAAGGCTTCTCGCACTACACACGCCTGCTCTGGCAGATGCAGGAGCTGCCGACGGACGAGGCGGTGATCGCGTGGAACGACGCGGGCGTGCAGGAGCTGAACACGCAGCTCTGGTCGTCGTCGAACCAGTTCCTGGGCGCGATGTACAGTCGCGTCTTCTTCCAGGTCGCGATGGTGAACGAGTTCCTGCGCGAGACGACGGACGCGAAGCTGAACAGCCGGAACGTGAGCGAGTCGCTGAAGGCGACGATCAAGCAGTTCCGGGCGGAGGCAAGGTTCCTGCGGGCGCTCAGCTACTGGCACGGCATCGACCTGTTCGGTGCGATCCCGCTGGTGACGGAGGACTTCACCATCGGTGCGACGCCGCCGACGCAGAGCACGCGGGCGGAGATCTTCAACTACATCGTCGGCGAGCTGAACGCGATCCGGACCGAGCTACCTTCGGCGGGCGCCGTGGAGTACGGCCGGGCCAGCCAGGCCGCCGCGACCATGCTGCTCGCAAAGCTGTACCTGAATGCCGCGGTCTACGCGGGCGCAGAGCAGTACTCGCAGGCGCTCCGTGAGGCCGAGGCGGTCATCAACTCGAACGCGTTCACGCTCGAGGCGAACTACCGTCACCTCTTCCTGGCCGACAACCACCGCTCGCGCGAGCTGATCTTCACGGTACCGCAGGATGGCGAGAACACCCAGACGTGGGGCGGCACGACGTTCCTGACGCATGCCTCGGTGGGCGGCAACATGAATGCCGACGACTTCGGCCTCGACTTCGGCTGGTGGGGCCTGCGCGTCACGCAGCAATTCGTGAACCTGTTCCCGGGGGGACCGGCCTCGGCCGACCGGCGGGCGTCGATCTTCTTCACGAACGGCCAGAACATCGAGGTGTCGAATCTGACGAACTTCTTCGATGGCCTGGCCGCGCCGAAGTTCCAGAACGTGACGTCGACGGGGCGGAAGGGCTCGCACCCGACCTTCCCCGACACGGACTACCCGATGTTCCGTCTCGCGGACGCGTACCTGATGTACGTGGAGGCGCACCTGCGGGGCGGCGGCGGCACGCGGCAACGGGCGCTCGAGCTGGTCAATGCGTTGCGGACGCGCGCGGCGGCCGGCACGATCACGGACGCACAGCTGACGCTGAACTTCGTTCTGGACGAGCGTGCCCGCGAGCTGTGGTGGGAGGGCCACCGGCGGACGGACCTGGTCCGTTACGGCCGCTTCACGTCGGGCATCTGGGCATGGAAGGGTGGAACGCGGGCGGGCCGCGAGACCGACGCG
>JBFJPA010000232.1:0-7362 GCA_041617355.1 Longimicrobiales bacterium | reverse complement strand
TCGCCGGCGCCCCGCGCTCGCGGGGCGCCCAGACCTCACCAGCGGTTTACGCCGTCGCCGCCGCCGGCTCGCCTGTCACGGCCTCGTACGCGAATCGGCCCTCGTCGTCGACCGTCACCCGGATCGCCGTCGGCTTGCCGCCCGCGACCAAGGACGTGAGCAGCACCTTCGAGACATCCGGCAGCACCGTGTTCGTCAGGATGTTGTCGACGTTGCGGGCGCCGCTCTCGACCTCCGTGCAGCGGGCCGCGATCGCGTCCACGACCGCCTCATCCAGCTCCAGCTCGAGCCTGTGCGTGTCGCGCAGACGCCGCTGGATCTTGCCCACCTTCAGCCCAATGATCACGCGCATGACATCGTCGCGGATCGGGAAGTAGGGAATGATGACCATGCGGCCGAGGAACGCTGGCTTGAACGTCTTGTCCAGCTCGGGTTTCAGCGCCTTTGCCATGCCCTCGTAGCTGGGCATCGTCTCCGGGTCGGCCGTCAGCTTCATGATCGTGTCCGTGCCCGCGTTGGTCGTGAGCAGGATGATCGTGTTCTTGAAGTCGATCTCGCGGCCTTCGCCGTCGTCCATGCGGCCCTTGTCGAAGACCTGGAAAAACAGCTCGAGGACGTCCGGGTGCGCCTTCTCGATCTCGTCGAGCAGCACGACGGAGTAGGGTCGCCGCCGCACGGCCTCCGTCAACACGCCGCCCTCGCCGTAGCCGACGTAGCCGGGCGGCGAGCCCTTCAGCGTCGAGACCGTGTGTGCTTCCTGGAACTCGGACATGTTGATCGTGATCACGTTGTGCTCGCCGCCGTAGAGCAGGTCGGACAGCGCCAGCGCCGTCTCCGTCTTGCCCACGCCGGACGGACCGACCAGCAGGAACACGCCCTGCGGCTTCTGCGGGTCCTCGATGCCCGCCTTCGACGTTCGCACCCGGTGGCTGATGATCTCCAATGCGTGGTCCTGTCCGATGATCCGCTTCTTCAGGTGGTTCTCCAGCTCCAGCGCCATGCCCAGGTCGTCCTTGAGCATCTTGCCGACCGGGATGCCGGTCCAACCCGAGATCACCTGGCTCACGAGGTCCGCATCCACGGTGACCGGGATGAGCGGGTTCTCTCCTTGTAACGCAACGAGCTCATCCTGGAGGCCACGCAACTCGTTGCGCAGCGGCTCCACTTCGGCCGGCGGCGCATCGCCGTTTTCGCCGACCTTGGCCTCGATCTTCTCGCGCAGGACGCGGACTTTCTGGACCAGCTCGCGCTCCTGCTCCCAACGGGCCTGCAGCTGATCGAGCCGGCCCTGGGTCGAGGCGCGATGCTCGGCGATCTCGCCCAGCCGCTCGTCGTGGTCTGCGCCCGTCGCCACCTCCCGGCGCAGGACGCGCTCCTGGACCTCGAGGTCGTCGAGGCGACGGTTCGCGTCCTCGATCGCGGCCGGCGTCGCGTTCTGGCCCAGCGAAAGCCGCGCACACGCCGTGTCCAACACGCTGACCGCCTTGTCCGGCAGCTGCCGGTCCGCCAGGTAACGGTGGCTCAGTCGAACGGCGGCGAATACGCCCTCGTCGAGGATGCGAACGCCGTGGTGCTTCTCGAGGTTGGCGACGATGCCGCGCAGCATCACCATGCATACCTGCTCGCTCGGCTCGTCGACCTTGACCAGCTGGAAGCGGCGGGCCAGCGCGGGGTCCTTCTCGAAGTACTTCTTGTACTCGGACCAGGTCGTCGCCGCGATCGTGCGCAGCTCGCCGCGCGCCAACGCCGGCTTCAGCAGGTTCGCCGCATCGCCCTGACCGGCCGTGCCGCCCGCGCCGATCATCGTGTGCGCTTCGTCGATGAACAGGATGATGGGCTCGGGCGAGTTTTTGACCTCCTCGATCAGGCCCTTCAGGCGATTCTCGAATTCGTCTTTCACGCCGGCACCCGCCTGCAGCAGCGCGAGGTCGAGCGTGCGAATGGTCACACCGCGCAGCGGTGGCGGCACATCCCCCTGTACGACACGCTGCGCGAAACCCTCGACCACGGCCGTCTTGCCGACACCCGCCTCGCCGACGAGGATCGGGTTGTTCTGCCGGCGCCGCGTCAGGATGTCGACGACCTGCCGGATCTCGAAGTCCCGGCCCAACACGGGATCCAGCTTCCCGCCCTTCGCGCGCTCCGTCAGGTTGATCGTGTAGGCATCCAGGTTGGGCTGCTTGCCGCCCTTCGCCGGCGCACCATCCGGACCCGCGCCACCCCCCGTGGCGTACGTCGCCGACGCCTCTTCCGCCGACTCCGCGACGATCGTCTCGAACTCCTTGCTCAGATCCTCGGGCGAGATGCGCTCGAGCTCCCGGCTCACCTCTTTGACAATGCGCTTCAACTCGTCATCGGTGACCAGCGCCAGGAGCGCGTGGCCGGTGCGCACGCGGCCCGCGCCGTAATCGACCGAGCCGATCGTCCAGCCCACGGTCAGCATCTTCACCAGGCTGGGCGACAATGACGGCGTGCGGGCGTTGCCCGACTTCAGCCGGTCGATGCTGGCCGTCAGCTCGCCCGTCAGGCGCGACCGATTCACGCCGTAGTGCTTCAAGATGAACGCGAGGTCGTTGTCGGTCGCGTCCAACGCCTTCAGCAGGAAGTGCTCGATCTCGACGTCGTAGTGCGTGCGGCTCAGGCAAAGCCCGGCCGCCGATTCCACCGCACTCCGCGTCTCGTGGTTCAACTTGCCGATCAAGGAACGCAGATTGACGGTCATGGTAGGCTCCGGGTTCTTCGGTTCATCAAACGGCAGAGGAAAGACGGCGACGGCGAGGTGCTTCCGAATCCAGGGGCCTCAGCCCCAGCCCCGCTACGGTATCCGTTCCCGCGCGACGGGGCCACTCCGAGTCGTTTGCGCGTCCGCGGCGACTGACGTGTCCGACCCACGCGGCCACCGCGTCGCCCTCGCCATCGTCCCTCGCACCGCGCGCGACCTACAGACTGAGTACCGTCTCGTCGGCGTGAGTGTCGCGTTCACGGGTCCGCACCCAGGTGGTCCAGCCGAGGCGCTCCTCCTCGCCCTCACCGAGCGTCACGCCCGGCACGTCCTCGCGCGCGAGCACGAGCTGGATTTCGAAGTCGAACTGGTCATGGCAGAACAGGCGGACCGTGGACCGCAGGGCCTCGTGCGCGGAGCCGCCGGGCAGGAACGCCTCGTAACGTGCCTTTTCGAGCGGCCCGATGCGGATGCGCGCCCGCGCCTGAGTATCGAAGACCTCGTCGCCGATGAGTGCGCCGCGACCCAGCCGACTCGCTTCGTCGGGCTCATCCAGGGCGCATTGGTCGGGCCGGTCCACTTCGTACCAGCCGCCAATGAACTGTTCGACGCGCGCGGGTACATCGAAGAAGTCGGAGACGAGCTGCTCCAGTGCGACCGCGCTTCGCTGCTGGGGCGCGAGCAGCCCGGCGTAGAAGGCGAAGGCGTGGGTCCGAATCGCGCCCGTCCCGGCATCACCGTCGGCACGCAGTCCGCCCAGGTCGAGCAGATGGGTCGTCAGCGGGTCGGCGCCCGACTTCTCGTATTGCACCGTGAACTGGTGCTTTTCCCAGGCGCGGTAGAACAGCGAGATGATGCGGTGATGGAAGACGTTGAGGAATTCAACAGCGGACCTGTCGTTCTCGCGCACGCGTTCGATCAGGTACTGCGTGTAGACGTAGGGCAATACGCCGGACGGGCCGGTCAGCCCCATGAAGTTGACGGTCATGCGGGCCGGCTCGTCGTCGGGCACGTCCAGCGCCTGGATCTCGCTGGCCGGGAACGCCAGTGCCGCCGGCACGCCGAAGCGCACGACCTCGCTGGCCGGGTCGCTGTCGTGGCCGACCGGCGCGCGCTCGGCGTGCAGCCGTTCGAGGGCCCGCACGGCCGCGAAGAAACCGAAGCTGTGCGGATCCTCGAGCAGTGCCCGCTCGACGAGTGCGAGGTTCAGATCAGAGCCTTCCATCCCGACCTCGGTGCCCACTGGCGCAGCGGCTCCTTCCGCTGGCGCGTGCGCGCGAGCAGCGTGCTGAAACTGTTGAGCGAGACGTACAGGCCCAGGAACCGCTCCAGCACGCTCGCCATCAGGTAGACGCCGCCGCCCGCGTAGTCCTCTTCGTCGAACAGGATGTCCACGCGGTGGCCGCGGGCGAAGGTCATGCCGTGCTCGCCATCGATGCGCGCGAAGACCGGCGCCCCCGCCACGGACACGATGCCGCGGATCTCCCGCTCCGCTGCCGGCGAATTCGAGAAATCGTGCAGCGCGAGCAGCTCGCGGAGCCCGTCAGCGCCCCCCTCGATCAGCGACATGTAGTTCAGCGACAGCTGCGAGATGAGCCGCCACAGCTGCGGCTTGCCCAGCGGCGGATGTAGCGGCGCCGTCGGCTTCGTCAGGGCCAGCGTACGCTTGATCGGGCCGCCGCCTTCCATCTCGAACTCGAAGGCGCCTTCGGTGAAGGGCAGCCGCGATGGCAGATCCGCGTTGTGGCACAACGTCCGAACCGTCGCCGTGTCGGCGTCCGGGTACACGCTCCGCGACGACAGATCGACGAACGCCATCCAGACGTCGGTGCCTTTGTCGTCCCGCCAGCCCGCCGCCCGTCGCTTCGCCGCCCAGAACATCGTCGGCCGACCCGACTCCGTGACGTGGCGGAAGGAGTGAAACGGCGCGACCGGGATCTCTTCCTTCGAGCCGGCGGTGCTGATGCCGACGCCCTCGACGGAGAACACGCCCGTCCACGCGCGACGACGCGCGTCCGGGATCACCAGATACTCGAGGCGCCGCTGGTTCAGCTGGATCGGCTCCGCCGTGCGCGGGAACAGGTTGATGACCGGCGAGCAGCCCGTGCGCAGCGTGTCCTTCGTGACGCCCGACTCCAGCGACGCCCGCCGGTCCGCCCGCTCGAAAGGCGCGATCAGGAAGACCAGCTCCGCGCGGTCGCCCGGGCAGGCGGCTCGAACCGCGTCGAAGCCCGTGATCTCGAAGAACAGGAACTTCGTCGGAAACGTGAAATACTCCTGGAGCAGCCGGTACCCGACGAAGGCGCGACGCGGCTGCGGCAGCATGCCCTCGTCCGCCTCGAAGCCGACGGGCCGAATGGCGGAGGCCGGCAGTGTGGCGGGCTCCCGCTTGCCGCCCGGCTGCCGGGCCAGGATCCGCACACAGTTGTTGCAGAGCATCTCGTAGAGCGTGTTCGCGAGGGCCGCGTCCGCACGGATGAAGAAACGCAGCCGGTCCAGCTCGAGCTTCTCGAATGTGACGTCGGGCGCACACGTCAGCTCGACGCGCAACGCGGCAATGGCGTCCGGCGCGCGGACCGGCGGCGACAGCTCCTGGGGCGATACCCACTTCGCGGCCGTCACGTCGACGGGCCAGAGCGTCGTGTCGTAACAGGTCTGGAACTGGCACTTCACGCCGTCCACGCTCTTCGTGTAGAGCTTCGTCCCGCGCGGGATCGCGTAGCCCGTCGTCAGCTTGCCCTGTTCCGGATCGAGCTGGAACTGGACCAGCGACATCGACGGTGTCGGCCGGATGTAGTGCGGGTAGGCCAGCTCGAGGATCCCCTCGCTGAACTCCGGGAAATCGTCCTCGATGCGCTTGTGCACACGGGCCGCGAGAAACGCGAACCCCTCCAGCATGCGCTCGACGTGCGGATCATCGCACTTGGTCGGCTCGAGCAGGAGCCGACCCGCGACCTTCGGGTACTGTTTCGCGAACTCCGCGCCGGTTCGCCGCAGAAACGCGAGCTCGCGGTCGTACAGCTCCAGCAGCTCGTCACTCATTCCGTCCCGCCTTCCACAACGAACATGCCGCGCGACGAATCGAGCGTCGTGTCGAACAAGACGCGCTCCGAATCGGGCTCCATGCGCAGGATCGCCTTGATGACGAACTGGACCTTTCGCTTGTCGTCCGCAGGCGGGAGCAACGTGACTTCGACGGAAGTGAGACGAGGCTCGAACAGACGCACGCACTCCTCGATCTGGCGCTTGATGGTGCTCCGGACCACAGGGTTGTCCGCGCTGCGCGAAGTCGTGTCCTGCAGACCGTACGTGAACACCGAGCTGTTCAGCTCCGTGTACGTCTCCGGAGGGTAGGGGTCACGTGCCTCGTAGACATCCGTGATGCGCCGCGTGTTCAGAAGCCACTCGAGGTCCCGCCGCAATCCGGCCTTGTACTGACGCGCCGACTCCGACAACGAGATGGTGGGATCGGCCGTCGCTTTCGGAGCCAGGTCCGTCAGCCGGTCCAGCACCGTGGGCCGGACGTTGCGCTCAGGCTGTCGACTCGTCATCGCTCGCGGCCGCCGACTGGGCGGCGGACAGGAAGTCCATGGCCTGAATCGGATCGAGGCGGCAGACGCGCAGGTAGAGCGCCTCGCGCGTGTCCGGATCCTGGTCCAGCTTCGTCATGCACAGGTAGAGCAGACCCAGGGCACGCGCGACGGTGTCCCCCGCCTCCCACTCCTCGAGCTGGTGCTTCTCGACCTGCTCGATCAACTCGTTCAGGATCGGCAGAGCCACGGGCTCGAGCCCGTTCGAGACCATCAGGTCGGACGCATCCATGCGCCGCAGGAACTTGGCGCGCTCGCTCTTCTCCTGGGTCGCCGCGCGTAGCAGCAGCTCGATGGCCCGTTGCGGCTGCGTGCCGCGCAGGCCCGCGACGGTGCGGTCCACTGCCGAAAGCGTCGGAGTGACTTCGATCGGCTCTTCGTCGTCCGCGTCCGAACCGCCCACGATGCCGCGGTCGCGCAGCCAGCCCCGCGTCTCCGCGTTGCCGGTCGGCGAATCGTCCATGAGCGTGGCGTCGAGGAGCGCGGGAATGTCGCGCAGCAGCGAGCGCAGTGCGCCCTGGATCGAGACCGCGACCGCGGCGTACTCCGCGCCCAGCCCTTCGCAGGCCGTCAGCACGTAGCGCTGCAGGTCCAGCCAGCCCCGGCCGAACGGCGTCGCCATCACTTCTTCACACGCATCCAGCAGCTCGGACCATTTCGCGTCCAGCAGCATGCTCTTCAGTCGGGTGCGCGTCTGCGTCGGCGGCGCCGCGAGCATGCGCGGCTCCAGGTCCGGCGTCGCGCGCAGCTCGCCCCAGCGGAATCCGCGCAGCAGCAAGTATGGCGCGGGATCCGTCGGCGTCTCCCGGCGCAGGTACCGCGCCGCAGCGGCAATCCGGGATGCGGCGTCGTTGCGGCTCTGTGGCTCGATCGAGATCGTGCCATCGCCCCCCGCCGCCGCCATCGCGTCGAGTTCCGGCTCCTCGGTGACCGGGTCCGGATCCAGCTCGAGCTTGCGCGCCAGCAGGCCGCCGGCCTGCACGCGCGCCTCATTGAGCGCTTCCCTCAGCTTGCGGTAGCTCGGCGCCGCGTCGCCCAGCTTTTCGTCGC
>JBFJPA010000231.1:0-7362 GCA_041617355.1 Longimicrobiales bacterium | reverse complement strand
GCCCGTTCCCAGTCGGCGTCGTCGCTTTCCCAGCCCAGTACGATGCCCGCGCCGCCGTACTCGTCGTTCGACTTGAGCACGAGGTGGTCGCGGTTGGTCAGGATGTACGGGATCAGGTCGACCTCGGCGCCCGCACGTACCGTATGACGCTGTTCGACGACGCGGCTCCACGGCACGTGCGCCACGATCGCCTCATGTTCGGACGCCGTGAACAGGTGGGCGTTCCGCTCATCGCTCAGCACCGCGAGGCTCGCCTTCTTGTGCAGCAGCTTACAGCGGAACGGGTTCACCATGCAGACTGCGCCGTCCCGTACGGCGCGCATGACCGGATGGTCCTCCCCGCCCCGTTCGACCAGCTCACTGATCAGCACGCGCTTGTAGATCAGGTCGACGGGCCCGCCCGCGGCGAAGAGTCGGCCGTCGCGGTACTCGGTCTCGCGCGGGTCGGCAATGTCGCACTCCAGCCCGTGCGCGCGCAGGTAGTCCGCCGTGATGACGAATTCGCTGTACGTGGGGACTTCCCGCCAGTCGAGAATGACGATGCGCGGCCGGTCGTTGCGACCGGACCACGCTCGGTACGCCTCCAGCAGCGCGTGCATCACATTCTGCCGCGCCGGCTGCGGCCGCACTTCGAACCGACGCAGGAACGGTCGCATCACGGGCAGTCCGAGGAATACGTCGGCGAGAACGTCGTTGTACGCCGCCGCGGCGGGCGTCTCGCCATTGTACTCGGTGATCCGCAGACCACCCCGCTCGGGCACGAAGAACGCATCCAGCCGCGACACGGGACTCGGATCGGGGAACCCCGGATCGGCGGGCAGCAGCCGCTCCTCCCACGCCTCCAGCCGGAATTGCTGCCGGAACGATGCGTCCGCCATCGCGTGCCGATACGCCTTGTCGAAGGCGCCCATCAGGACGGCGACCTTGACCTGCAGAAAGCGGTACTGCGTCGCCGTCATGAAGCGCGGTCGCAACACGGTCGCGAGCGGCCTCGTGCCGAAGAACAGTCCGCGGCGGCGCATCTGGTCCTCCAGCTGTGCCGCCGTGTCGGCCGCGAGACCGTCGTCCTGGAGAAGCCCGTGGTAATGCCCGATCGCGTCCTGCAGGCCCATCAGCCACCTGCCCGGCGCGACGCCGTGAACAACCCATCCCAGCGCAGCGGGCCGCGCTGCGGACGCGGCGTCTTGGCCAGGCGGATCGACATGTCCGCCATCGCCTTGACCGCCCACTCGAAGTAGTGCGGCGTCAGCGAATAGACATCCATGTCCGGCGCCGGGTTCATGAAGTCGATCGCGTACGGCACGTCGTCATGGATCGCGAATTCGATCGAGTTCATGTCATAGCCGAGCGCACGCACCAGCTTGAGTGCGTCGGAAACGACCCGCTCGCGCAGTGCCGGCGACAGATACGTCTCATCGACGTGGTAGCGCCGCTCCTTGGGGTCGTAGCGGATCGGCTGGATCACCTCCTGGCCGATACAGATGCAGCGGACGAACTGGTCCCAGCGCACGAACTCCTGCACGATCATCGTGCGCAGACCCGACTCGTTGTAGTGGTGGAACAACTCATCCAGGCTGTTGCAGATGAACACGTCCTTCCAGCCGCCGCCGTGCGCATCCTTCAGAATGCACGGCATGCCGATGTAGCGCTCGATGGCGCGCCAGTCGAGCGGAAAGATCAGGTTGCGCAGGCTCTCATCGTGCTTGATCCCCGGCACATAGTCCTTGTTCGGCAGCGCAATCGTCTTCGGGTGTGCCACACCCAGCTTGCTCGCCAGAGAGGCGCCGAAGAACTTGTCGTCCGCCGTCCACATGAACGGATTGTTGACGACACTCACGCCCTCCAGCACGGCGTGTTTCAGATAGCTGCGGTAGTACGGCACCTCGTGTGAGATCCGATCGATGATGACGCTGTACGCGTTCGGCTCGTTCATCGACGTGCCGCCGAGCTTCACGTAATCGACCGTGACGCCCTCGTCTCGCTTGTGAACTTCCTCTATGAATGCGGGCGGCCAGGACCACTCCCTGCCGACGAGAAGACCGACCTTCTTTTCAGACATTCCTTATTCTCGGGTCGAGGGGATACGGCGACGGCGACGGCGAGGCGTGTGTCACGCTCGCGGATCGGCGTCGGAGTTCTTCGTCGCGCCAACTACATCGGTTGCCATCGTTCGTCGTTGTCCGTCGTCCTTCGTCGTCGTTGTCCGTTCCTCACCGTCGCCGTCGCCGTCGACGCTACGCTCTAGTCGTGCCCACCAACGTATCGAACGATCATCTGCCGCCACCACGGCCAGTCGTGACACCAGCCGTCCCAGATCCTGAGGGCGTGCCAGATGTCCTTGCTCCACAGCGTGTTCGACAGGTGCTCCGTGTCGGGTCGGTTCGGGTCGTCGCGACCGATGACGAGAATGGTATCTCCCCGGCGCATTGCGTCGATACGCCGGCCGTCGCGCTCGTGAATGAGGAAATGCGACGGATCGTGCGCGTACACGAGATCGTCGGAGTAGCCGCCCGTCAAGCGCTTGATGTCGAACAGGCCGGCCATGGCAATGACACGGTTGATCAGATCGGGACGTCGGAAGCCGAGATCGACGGCGTGGTAGGCGCCGAAGCTGGCGCCGACCGCGATCGTGAATGGGGTCGGGTTCCGATGCCAGGCGAAGGGGAGGACCTCGCGGACGAGATAGTCCTCGTATTGTTGGTGGCGTCGGGCGCGATCGTGCGGGTGTGCGCGCCGCGCGTACCAGCTTTCGGCATCGACGCTGTCGACACAGAAGAGCTGGATCCAACCGTTTTCGAGGTGGTGTCGCAGGGCCGCCACCATGCCGCGATCCTCCCACTCGAAGAAGCGGCCCATCGAGGTCGGAAACACGAGCACGCGGGCGCCGCCGTGTCCGAACACGAGCAGCTCCATGTCGCGGTGCAGCGATGGACTGTGCCAGCGATGGTATTCGCGGTTCAAGGGTCTGATGGTACGGGGATCGCAGGGCGGCCTGTGCGCGGCCTCCAGTTTGGTAACCTTCTGGCGGACCTGCCGCAACCGGAGGGAGCCGGAGCCCGGTCGGCGGTGTAATGCCCTGTAACGCTGGAAGTCGCGCGTGCGGGAAGGTAACCTTCTCGTGTGGACGCGTCCCCCGAACCGCCCTGGAGATGGACGGCCAACGGATACTGACGTACACGCTTGGCGAGGAACTGGGGCACGATCGACTCGGTCGGGTGTTCCGGGCTCGTGACGTTCGCACCGCGACGCCGGTCATTCTGCGACTGATGCGTGTGGGTGGGCTCGTCTCGGCCGACCGAGTCGAGGCCGTGCGCGCGCAGCTGTGCCGGCGAGTCCGCTCGGCCGGCTATGTCGCACATCCCAATCTCAGCGTGTTCGTCGACCTGAATCCGTTCCTGGACCTCGATGTCGCGGCGTGGGAGGACAGTGAAGGCGAGCCGATCTCGATCCGACTCGGCCGTGAGGCGCCGCCGGTCGAGACCCTGCGCTGGGCGGTCGAGACGGCCGGCGCCATAGCGCGGGCCCACAGCCGCGGGGTGCCACACGGCCGCATCTCGTTGAGCAATATCGTCATTGCGCGTGATGACAGCGTCCGTGTCCTGGATCTCGGCGTGCCGCGGCCTCGCGAGATTCCGTTCCTCGTCGAGTCGGACCCGGACGGCCGTGGCGTGTACCGTCCGACGAAGCGTGACCTGCGCAAGGCGATGCGCCGTGACCTGATCGCGCTCGTGGCCGTCGTGCGCGCGACGGTCGAGGCCGACACCGGCAAAACGGCCGAGGCCGAGCTGCGCCGGAGCATCATCGACGCCGTGGACGAAGCCATCGAGCCCGTGCTGTACAGCCGCAACGCCAATGCCGTCCATTTGCACGCCGCCCTGGTCGATGTGGCGAAGCGGACGCCAGCGGACGGGCGCGCCGCCGTGGGCCAGCTGGTACGACCTTCGGCCCGGCGGCAGGCCGCGGCGGCGGGCGACGGCAACGGCAAGGAGCCGGTCGACCCACCGCCACAGCCGACGCGGACAACGAGACGCGTCTCGGTCTCGAAACCGGTGGAGCCGCCGCCCGGCAGGCCCGTTCCGTTTTCTCTCGACGCGTACAAAGACCCTTCGGCGGACGTCACCGAGACGTTCGGGCCATTGCGGGTCTGGTCGGGGGCCGCCTTCGAGTCGATCGAGGGAGCAACGCGGATCCCGGACGTCGAGCTGGCCGAGGCTCTCGCGCCCGAAGCTCCCGCGCCCGAAGCTCCCGCGCCCGAAGCCCGACGGCCCGAGCCGCCGCCCGTACACGTGCGGGACGAGCCGGCCCGCCTCGTCACCGTCGACGACCCACTGGAGACGGGCGACGCGCCGCTGGCCGATCCGCCGCCGATTACGTCGCTCTTCCTTCCGCCTGAGCCGGAGCCGCGCTGGAAGCGGTTCGGTCAGCGGTTGAAGATCTGGCCGCACGGAGGCATTGCCGTCGGCGTCGCCCTGGCGGTGATCCTGGGTCTGCTGGGATTCGAGATCACGATCCGGCCGTCCGCCCGCAGCGCCGATGGCAGCCCTATCGATTCGCCGGCGGCGGCGGCCACCACGGTCGATCCTGGAGCTGACGCCGCGGGTGGAACCGGTCCTGTCGAGATTCCCGCCGTGCCGCCGGGATCGCCGCCGCCGGTTGCGGCCCGTGGCCAACCGGCGGGCACTCTCGTCATCTCGGCGTCTCAAGCAGACGTGCGGGTGAGCATTGACGGCAGCCGGGCCGAGCGTACGCCGGTGCGCTGGGAGGATGTGCCGGCGACCGCCCACGTGATCCGCGTGGAAAAAGCCGGCTACGTCACACGGGTCGACACTGTCCTCGTTCAACGCGGCCTGACGACGACGCGCTTCTACGTCCTCGCCCCGGAGCGCTGAGCCGAGGCTGCGCCGCTCCAAGTCGAACCTCTTCTTGCCGCCCGCTCGCTGTTCCGTGCTACGCCATCACTGGATCGCCGGCCGGCCGCGACCCATCGTCAGCAACGCGCCGTACAGGTCGATGGCATACCAGAGATTCGCGATCCGAATGTTCTCGTCCGGCGCGTGCTGGTTGTTGTCGTGATTCGCGACCGGAACCACGACCACGGGCTTGCCGAGGCGTTCGGTGAAGAGATAGAGCGGTAGCGAGCCGCCCAGTGCAGGCTGCATCACCAGCTCTTCGCCCGCGGCCGAGCGGACGCCGTCGATGATGTCCTGCACGATCGGCACGTTCATGTCCGTGCGTGCGGCAGGGTAGCCGCTGCCGCGCTCCACCTTGACGATGCGAGGGTGGCGCAGCCGCACCTCCAGGTCCGGGTCCTGCCGAACGATGTGCCAGCCCTGCGCGCGGATGTGTGCCTCGACGAGGTCGATCATGTGCTCGGGATCGTTGCCCTTGACCAGACGAATCCCGAGCGACGCCGTGGCCGTCGCCGGAATGACGTTGCTCGCGAGTGCGCCGGTGTTCGCACTGGACAGGCCGCGAACCGTCAGTGAGGGCAGTAGCAGTCGCTCCGGTAAGGTCGCGGGCTCGCCTTCGGTTCGGGCCAGCCCCAGCTCGCGCTTGAGCTGCGCGTCCCATGCGGGCAGCGCGGCAAGGGCCGCGCGTTCCTGTGGCCCGATGGGCTCGACGGTATCGTAGAAGCCGGCAATGAGGACCCGCCCATCGGGCGCCTTCATGCTCGCGAGAAGATGGGCCAGGTCCTGGCCCGGCACCGGCGCCCAATTGCCGTAGTGCCCACTGTGCAGCGATCGCATGGCGCCGTATACGGTCAACTCGAGGCCGGTCACGCCGCGCACGCCGAACGTGAGCAGGGGCCGGCCGCTCTGATGCACGGGTCCATCGAAGAACAGCCAGATGTCGATGTCGTCGAGGCGGTCCCGGTGCTGTGACAAATACTGCCACAGGTGATCGGAGCCCGCCTCCTCCTCTCCTTCGAAGAAAAACTTGAGGTTGGAGGTCGGTGCGATCCGGTTCTCCCGAAGCGCCCGCAGCACGGGGAGCAGTGCGGCGATGGGGACCTTGTCATCGCCCGCGGACCGAGCGTAGATCCGCCATTCCGGATCTACGGGCGCGCCGGGCTCGGGAAAGGCGATGCGCGTGCCGCCCGCTTCCAGACTGCGGGTATAGAGAACCGGATCCCACGGTGCGTTCGTCCACTGCGTGGGGTTGGCCGGCTGGCCGTCGTAGTGAACGTAGATGCCGAGGGTCCGCGTCGCCCCGGGCACGATCACCTCTCCGTACACGACCGGCGGCGCGTCGCCGACCGTCCAGATCTCGGCGTTCACGCCAACTTCTTCGAGCCGCTCCGCGATGAAGCGCGCGTTGGCCCGGATTCCGGCGCTGTCGGACGCCACGTTCGGGATGGCGAGGAGTGCGGCGTAGTCTTTGAGAATTCTGGCTTCGTTGGCCTGTCTCCACTCGCGGGCCGCGGCCATCCCGGGGCCGGGCGGCGCCTGGCGCCCGGCCAGAGCCGCCGTGGAGGGCAGGAACAGCGCGAGGGCGGTCAGGGCGGCGAGGTGCGGCTTCACGGAAGCTCCTGGGTTGTGGGGATGGCCCGAAGCTGGGCCCGCTCGACGCCGGCGTGCAAGCGTTTGGCGGCGTCCGCCCGCTCCCGTACTGTGAAGGAAGTAGCGACCGCCCGTAAAGAGGTGGCAGCCCGCGTTCGAGACAAGGCGGTCGACCCGTTGGGGCGCAAGCGTCGCAGGCACGGCACCGCTCGTGCGGATCGATTGGGCGTCCAACATCCATGAACGCTTCGGTCTCATCGCGTCGGTGTCTCACGGCTCACGCCGTAACCGACCGGCCAAGACCGAGGAGGCGGCCTCCGCGATCGCGGCGCCGCCCGCACCGTCGCAGGAGAGGCGTGTGTTGAACGTATTCGCTCGGTCGATTCCGGCCCGGCAGGGCCAGCGGTCCATCCGCTATTCCGACTTCGTCCATCAGATCGAAGTTCTCGAGGACAAGGCAAAGAAGGCGCCGTTCGGTGCGGACGCCTACATCTTCAACGATGCCGGCGACCTCTGTGTCACGGCGGACCGCGAGTTCGACGCCCGCCGCTATTACGGCATGGCCATCGACGGATTCCTGGACGCGGGCCGCTTCGAAGTGGCAGGCGCGATCGCCCGCAAGATGCTGCGGCTGTATCCGGATGTCGTGCGGGCCCGCTGCACGCTCGCCTGGATCGCCATCGGCCGGGGAATCCGGCCCGAAATGGCGAGCGCGCTGCGCGATTATACGGACGCCGCGCTCGGCCTCGGCATGGACCGGCCGCTCGTGCGCGAGCTGACCTGGATGGCCGACATCGTCGACGACCGCGAAGTCCTCTTCGAGATCGGCGAACGCCTGCTCGACGGCGGCGCCGCGGCCGAG
>JBFJPA010000230.1:0-7396 GCA_041617355.1 Longimicrobiales bacterium | reverse complement strand
GACCTACACGAAGGCCGCGCTGCTCGGCCCGGACGGCGACCTTCTCGGCACCGCGCTGCGGCCCACTGGGTTCCGTTTCGACGTCGCGGCGGAGGCCGTGCTCGAGTCGCTGCTCGCGGACGCGGCCATCGCGCGCGACGATGTCGGCTACATCGCCAGCACGGGCAGTGGCCGCTACATGGTCGGGTTCCGCGATGTTCAGGTCACGGACCTGACCGCCCAGGCGCGGGGCGCACGCTTCTTTTTTCCAGACACCATGACCGTGCTCGATGTCGGCGGCCAGACCATGAAGGCCATGCGGCTCGACGGCCGTGGCCGCGTCCGCTCGTTTCGTCTGAACGACAAGTGCGCCGCAGGCACCGGCGCGTTCCTCGAGAAGACGGCGCGCTACCTCGGTCACGACATCGCCGAGATCGGGTCGATGGTCGAGACATCGGAGGAGGCCGTGCCGATCAGTGGCGTGTGCGCCGTCTTCGCCGAGTCCGAAGTCATCAACCATGTCAGCCAGGGCGCACCGCCCGCCGACATCATGCACGGCGCCATGGAGTCGCTGGTCAAACGCTCGGTGCAGCTCATGAAGCGCGTCCAGATGGAGCCGGAGTTCACACTCGTGGGCGGCATCATGCGCTTCCCGACCATGGTGCGCGTCATGCGGCAGGAGTTGGGCGGCGAGGCCAATGTGCCGGCCGACAACCTCGTGCAATTCACGGCCGCGATCGGCGCCGCCGTCCTCGCCAGGCGTCGCTTGGAAAAGCTCGCCGCGGACGGCCAGCAACCCGCGTCCGTGTCATGAACGGGGCCGACCCCGCGACTGGCGAGCCGGAGCGGCTCGCGCCGGCCGGTCCCGAAGCCGTGCCGCCGCAGGATCCGCACGCGTGGAGTTGCCGCTTCATCGGTGGACCGCCGCGACTGCTGGAGATGAAGGAGCTGTACGAATCGTTGGGCTACGAGGTCCGGCTGGAACGGCTGTCGGAGGCACAGCTCGCGGAAGAATGCCAGGGCTGCCGTCTCGCGATCGAGCTGTTCCGCGCCGTGTACACGAGGAGAAAACCGTGAGAGCCGCCGTGTTTCGCGAGGCGCATGCGCCCCTCGCCATCGAAGAGTGGCCCACGCCCGAGCCCGGGCCCGGCCAGGTCCGGTTGCGCGTTGCCGGCTGCGGCGTCTGCCACACAGACCTGCATTACATCGACCACGGCACGCCGACCTTCAAGTCGCCGCCGCTCGTGCTCGGCCACGAGGTGTCGGGGACCATCGACGACGTCGGCGACGGCGTGCCCGCGACGCGCATCGGCGAGCGTGTCCTGCTGCCCGCCGTGCTCGCGTGCGGCGCGTGCCCCGCGTGTGCGGACGGCCGCGGCAACATCTGCGAGCGCGGCATCATGCTCGGCAACCACGTGGACGGCGGATACGCCGAGTACATCGTGATCGGCGCGGACGATGCGGTTCGCCTGCCCGACGAGGTCCCGCTCGTCGAAGGCGCGATCATCGCCGACGCCATCACGACGCCGTATCATGCCGTCGTCCACCGCGGCCGCGTGGCGCCAGGTGACCGCGTCGTCGTCATCGGCTGCGGCGGTGTCGGCCTCAACCTCGTGCAGGTCGCGGCCGCACTCGGTGCCCGCGTGTTCGCCGTGGATGTCAATGCGGACAAGCTCGCGTGGGCGGAGAAGTTGGGAGCCGAGGCCGTGCTGGACTCGAGTGGAGGATCGCGCGTCGACAAGGAGGTTCGCCGGCTCACCGGCGGCGGCGCCGACATCGCCTTCGAGGCGGTCGGCCGCGCCTGCACGCAGGAGCAGGCGCTCAACTGTCTGCGCACCGGTGGCCGGCTCGTACTCGTCGGCTACAGCCCGGAGACGATGGCGTTGAACGCGGGCCGCGTGATGTTCCGCGAGATGGAGATCGTCGGCTCGCTAGGCTGCCGGCCGGTCGATTACCCGCGCGTCATCGAGCTGGCCCGTCAGGGCCGGATCCGCGTGGCGGATCTCGTTACACATCGTTTCTCGCTCGACGAGATCAACCTCGCGTTCGACGCGCTGCGCGGCGGCGAAGTCGTGCGCGCCGTCGTCACACCCTGAAGGAGGCCGGATGAAGATCACGGATGCACTGCGTGGCGAGCATGGCGCGCTTTATACGCAGTTCGACTATTGCGAGGCCGAGCTGGCCCGGCACGATCCTGCCGGCGTGCGCCGCGTGGCCGCACTGCTCGGATCGGCGCTCGCGCCACACGCGCACATCGAGGATGAGCTCCTCTTCGATGAGGTGGACGCCCGCCTCGGCGAGCCGGCCGATGTGCTGGAGATCATGCGCCAGGAACACAACGAGATCGAGGCGCTGCTCGCGCGCATCGCCGCCACCGAGGACGACGAGCGTGCCCGCGAGCTTCTGATCGACGTGATCGACGCCGCGCGTCGCCACTTCGAAAAAGAGGAGCGCGTGGGGTTCCCGCTCGCCGAGACCGTCATGAGCGAGGCCGAGCTGACCTCCCTCGGGCTCCAGTGGGCCAAGGCGCGCGGCGTCATCGTGGAGGTCGAGGTCAGCTGACCCCACCGTTGACCGGGGCCGGGGCGGCGGACGATCATATCGGGACTGTGAGCGACGACTCCAAGCCCGACCGCGCTGCGGCGCCTCCGGCCCGCCGTTTCTCCGACCGCGAGGCCGCGGTCATCCTCCGGCGTGCCGTCGAGCTGCAGGAGAAGGCGGGCGGCAGCGGCAGCGGGACTGCCATCACGGACTCGCGAGGCCTGACCCTCGAGCAGCTTCGGCAGGTCGCCGCCGAGGTCGGTGTCGATCCGCGCTACGTCACCGCCGCCGCCGAAAGTGGCGGGCAGCAGGCCCGCGGCGGCCGCCTGCTCGGCGGGCCGATCTCGATCCAGCACCTGCAGGTCCTGCCCGGCCGCACCGACCCCGCACACATGCAGGCCATCATCGACGAGATCCGTCGCGTGACCGGCCAGCATGGCAAGATCACGCAGGTGGCCGACTCGATTGAGTGGTTTGGCAAGGACGCCATGGGCGGGTCGTTCGTATCGGTCAGCAGCGTCGGTAACGAGACGCGCATCCGCGCCATGGGCAACCGCACCGAGGGTGCGCTACTCGTCTACACGCTCGCCGGGACCGCAGCGTTGTTCGGTGCCATGCTCGCCGGTGATCTGCTCGGACCGTTCGGTGTCGAAGCCGTGATTCCGGGAGTCAGCGCTGTCATCGGGGGCGCCTACCTCTCGGCCCGCGCGATCTGGTCGCGCCATGTGCGCAAATGGGATCAGCGGCTGCGTGGCATGGTAGGCGCCGTCGCAGGCATCGTCGAAAGCGAAGACCCATCCTGACGCCGGGAAGCCTGTCAACGCCCCCGCTTCCAGATCCGCTCCCATTCCGCGTACGCCGGCTTGCGCCGGAGATTCACGTCGAGGAGCCCCATGTGCGCGAAGTTGGCCAGTCCGGCCGCGGCATCGGGCGGCAGGCCGAGACGGTTCACGTCGAGGTCGGTGAACGTGAGCATGACCCACGCCTCCGCCTCGACGCCATCCAGTAGCTGCTCGTACGTCTTCAGGAACTCGACCTGCTCCTGCGGTGTGCCGCTCGCCCACGGCACATCGGCGGAGCTCCATCCTCCCTCCACCATCAGCAGCGGCAGGTCGGTCGCGGCGTCGAAGCGAGCGAAGTAGTCCGCGGGGACCTGATCCGGCCGATCGAAGAAGAAGACGGGATACGATGACAGGCCGAGCGCGTCGATGTCGTAGTCGTCGATCAGCGCCATATGGTCGATGATCGGATCGATGCGGCCGTTCGCGCCGTTGGCCTCGTCCACCTGAAACGAGACGAACACCTTCGTGTCCGGGCTGCGCTGTCGAATCTGTGGCGCCAGCGTGTTGACCATGTCGCGGATGGCGGCGTAGAGGCCGGGGTCGCCGCGTGCGGCCAGCGTGTTGATCTCGGACGCCAGGCCGAACCACTCCGGCCGCACTCTCGCCGCGATGCGTCGCACCCATTCCTCGTGCATGGCACGGATCGCGGGCTCGCGGATGCTCCGGCCCGCGTTCGTCAGGCCCGGATCCTCGCGGGTTCGATCCAGACCGTACAGTGGGTCGACGAGGAAGATGATGTCGAGTCCTCTGGCGCGCAGATAATCGGCGACGTTGGCGCGATCCTGGACGAGGCTGTCCAGCGAAGCGCCGGCGAAGAGCTCCGGCCACGGAACCGGTTGCTGCAGGATGGTGATGTCGGAAACGCGGGCGAGCGAGTCCATCAGCGTGAGGACCAGTGCCACCTCCGCCCGCGGTGCGCCGGGCGCCCAGCCGACGGCGTAGCTTCGGGGCGGGCCCTCGCCCGAGGGGCCCGTCCCCTCGCCACACCCACCGACGAGAACGAGGAGGAGCGCGATCGCCGTCCGTGGGCGATGCAGGCGGCCCCCTCGCGCCCTCAATCGAGCAGTGCCATGACGAGGCCCGTGCGAATCTTCGGTTCGAACCATGTCGACTTCGGCGGCATCAGACGGTTCTGCTGACACACGCGAATGAATTGGCTCATCGTGACCGGCGGCAGTGTGACGGCAAAGCGGAAGTCGCCCTCGTCGACTTGCTCCTGCAGCCACGCCGCGTCGCGGTTGCCGCCGACGAAAGTGAGGCGGTGGTCGCGCGCATCGTCGATGCCGAACACCGTCGCGAACAGGCTCTGCTGCACGATGTTCGCATCGATATCCTGAGCCGCGTCGCCCGACTCGAAGTTCCCGGGCCGGGGGCGCAAACGCCACCAGCGGCTGCCATCGTAGAGGCCGATCTCGTGCGTGGTGTCCGGCTGAAACGCGTCTTCGCCCTCGAACGGCTCGAAGTAGAACGACTTCGTCAGCACGCCCGGCAAGGGACCGGACACGGGCTCCGCGGCGACGAGTCGGTTGTACGGCGCGATGTGCAACGTGCGCGCCGGGAAGAACACGGCAACGAAGTGATCGTAGCCGAGCATGGCCGCGGCCGCGCTGCGGTGGTTGCCATCGGCGACATACGCGTGTGGCTCCGCCGCCAGCAACGACCGGAACCGGGAGATGTCGTCGGCATCCTCGACGAGCCAGATGCGGTGGTGGTTGCCCGCTTCGTCCTCGGTCTCGAAACTCGGATCGCTCGCGTCGGCGTGCACCAGCAGGGCGGCCTCGAATGAGCCGTCCACATCATCCACGGCGTTGTTGACGCCATCGACAATGGCGCGGATGCGCTCGATCAGGCGCGCCCGGCCCTTCGCCTTTTCCTCGCGCACGCCTTCGTTGCGGATGATCGTGCCGTTCGGGTTCTCCGGCGTACGGATCTCCGCGGTCCGGGCCAGGCCGCCCAGCCCGATCTGCCGAACGTCCGGCCGTGCCGGCGACTGGATTTCATAGATCCAGAGCACGTCGCGGACCTCTCGCGTCCGCTCGTCCGCCCGGATCGTGGCCATGTTTGCCGCCGCGCGATCGAGCGAGGCAGGTGAATCGGCCTCGGCGATCGATTCGGCAGTCTCTGCGTCGCAGTGCGCCATTGTCACGCGCAGGACGGAGGCAGGCCGCTCCTGCAAGAGCTGCCAGACTTCGAGGTCGCTCTGGAACTCGTCGTAGTTGGGCGCGCTCAGTGCAGCCGCAGCAGCCGAATCGACGGGGACGAGCGCGCGGGCGATCGGTTCGATCGTGATCATGGATTCAGGAGCGAAGGTAGCGCCAGACCGGCTTGCCGAACACGAAGACCGTCGCCCAGCCCGTGAGCAGGCCGGGCAGGAACGCCGCTGCGAGCAGCATCGCCTCACCCGCGTTCGCGGCCTCCGACTGGATAAAGTAACCGCCGGCCGGCAGGAACAGGACGCTGCACAACCAGACGAGCAGCAGGCCCGCCGTCTTCTGTCGCGCCAGCAGAACGATGCCGAGCACCAGTCCCGCCATCGTCCCGGCGAGCAGGCCGAGGTGCAACGCCACGCGGAATTGATACGCGACCATGAACAGGAAAAGCGTCAGTACCGAGATCAGGTTGCCGATCACGGTCCAGCGCAACAGTCGCATGCGCGGCCCGGTCCAGTCGGCGCCCACCATGCGGCCTTCGAAGCGCGCGATCATGCCGGACCCGAACAACGAGACCAGCAGCAATGCGGCACAGCCGAGCGCGATCGCGCCGCCGAGCGCCAGCGGACTCGCAGGGCCGACTGCGAACGTCGCGACGCCCGCCCACGGCACGACCGCCAGCGCCAGCGCGATCCCCAGCCAGCGGCTCCAGTACAGATTCGCGATCAGGCCGAGCAACGCCAGCACGATCGGCGCGAGCAGCAGCCAGGCCGACTCCGGGTCGCGGCCGATCGTCGGCACGCCGACCACACCACCCACCGTCTGTGGCAGGGCCATCGCGGCCACGAGCCCGCCCAACCCGAGCAACGCGAGAATGGCCAGGACCCTGCGCACGAGCGCGAGGCCGTCACCGCCTTCCGTGCTCGTCTCGACCGCTGCCTTCGCTTCGCTCACGCGTACCGCTTCGCCGCGCGCGCCTTCGCCTTCGCCGCTTCCACTGCGCGGTCCTTCGGCGGCGCATTCGTGACCAGCGCGTCCAGCAGTCGCCGCGTGGTCGCCGTCACCTCTTCCACCGCACGGTCGAACGCCTCCTGGTTCGCCTGTGACGGCCGCGTCGTGCCACTCACCTTGCGCACGAATTGCAGTGCCGACGCACGAATCTCCTCAGCCGTCGCCGGCGGATCGAAGTTGTGCAGCACCCGAATGTTGCGACACATCTTTCCCTGCCCTCCCACAAACTCCGTTTCCGTTCCCAGCCCCAGCCCCAGCCCCAGCCCCGCGAAGCTCAGTACCTCCACGACGTCGTGTCCGCGCCTGCCGGCCGCGGGTTGCGCCGCACTTGCTCCGGGATGCGGGGAATGAACATCTGATGGTAGCGCAGCCGCGAGTACGCGTTCGCCCGCGTCGGGTCGCCGTTCCAACAGTGCTCGTCGCGGTCGCCGTACGTCACCTCTCCGCCATAGTACGGCGCGGTCGTCGATTCCAGAAACGCTTCGGCCCGGTAGACCGCGTTGTTCAGGTAATAGTTGTCCATGTCGCCGACGTAGATGAACAGCTTGCCTTGCAGCTTCTGGCCGAGTCCGCGCGTCCAGTCACGCTGCAGGATGTGCACGAGGTCGTAGTTCTCGCGCCAGTACGCGGCGACGGCCGGATCGATCACGCCGGTCTTCTTGTCCCAGATCCGTCGCGGATAGCCGTCCGGACCCTGTGGTGAGAAAGTCGCCTCCCAGATGTCCCACTGCTGGCCGGATCGGCTCTTCGTGCCGAGCACCAGCTCGAGATGGTTCGATTCTTCCAGAGTCACGCTGACGTGGCCGAGCCAGTCGCGACGGCCCGGCCGCGGCGTCCGCTTCCACTGGCTATCGAGATAATACGCGTTCCGGT
>JBFJPA010000229.1:0-7408 GCA_041617355.1 Longimicrobiales bacterium | reverse complement strand
TCAAGGCCGTAAGCGAGATGGCCTGGATGGATTACTATGTCCGGGGAATGGGCAAAAAGTTCGCGTGGCGTGACGTGCTGCAGACGCTCGAAGAAAAGAAGCCGGCGGCGACGCCGGTTTCGGACGCGGGCCGCTGACGCACCGCGGGTGAGGGTGGCCCGCCTCGCCCTCACTCGCGACGCTCCGGACCTCGATGTGCGGGGAGACCATTGAGCGAAGCCAGGACGACATACGCGGCCCAAGGTGCGGAACTCGATGACCTGAAGGGTCAAGGGTACCTGGCTGTTCGTACGCAGGGGTACCGACGCTGCGAAGGCACGTTCCGGTGCCGCCGCGCGGAGCGGCCCGCCGTGAAGGCCATGCTCGAGACGTACCCGACCTATCGCGGGGTCATCTACCAGGAGGGCAAGGACATCGGCTGGCGCACGTTGTCGGTGCGGATCCGTGCCTTTCATGAAGAGCCCGGCAGTCTCGTCGTCGAGATCCAGGCCGTCGGTCCGTGGTGGGAGGACTTGAATCGGCAGGCGCTGGGCAGCTGACGCGCGGGAATACGAGCCAACGCCGAAAGACCGAATGTCTGTGCATCCAAACCTCGACGGCGTCGCACTCGACGCCGATGACACGCTCTGGCACAACGAAGAGCTGTTCCGCCAGACCCAGGCTGAGTTCCGGCGCCTGCTCTCCAACTATCACGACGACGACTGGATCGAACAGCGACTGTACGACACCGAAATGCGTAACCTCGCGCACTTCGGCTACGGCGTGAAGAGCTTCATGCTGTCGATGGTCGAGACGGCGCTGGAGCTGACGGAGGGCCGCATCCAGGGCGTCGAGGTCCAGCGGATCCTCGAGCTCGGCAAGGCCATGCTCGCGGCGCCCGTCCAACTGCTCGATGGTGTGGCCGACACGCTCGAAACGCTCGCGGGCGATTATCGGCTCGTGCTGATCACGAAGGGCGACCTGCTGCACCAGGAGAGCAAGGTGGAGCGGTCCGGCCTGCGTTCGTTTTTTCGAGCGATTGAAGTCGTGTCGAACAAGGACGCTCCGACCTACGCGCGGGTTCTCTCACGACACGGCATCCGTCCCGACCGCTTCGTCATGGCCGGTGACTCGCTTCGCTCCGACGTGTTGCCGGTCCTCGAGCTGGGCGGGTGGGGCGTGCACATCCCGTATCCGACCGTATGGCAGCATGAGGCCGTGGACGGCGCGCCACCGACGGGCCCGCGCTTTGCCCGCCTCGACACCATCGCGGAGTTGCCCGCGCTCCTGCGCGGAATCGCCGAGCGCGCCTGAGCCTACCCGCCGCCCTCCTCACCGACATACTTGTCGCCGCGCACCACGGAGACCCGCGAGCGCCACGCGATCACGCCATAGTGCGGGAAGTAGTGATCGCGCACGTAGTCGAGAATGTGATCGGCGACAGCTTCGCCGGCGATGACTTCGATGCGGACGCCTTCCCCGGGAATCTCGCCGCTGCGCATCCCGCGCGAGCCGCGTCCCCGCGAGTCGGTGACCGTGTAACCGGTCGCGCCGAGACGCAGCAACTCGTTCGTCAGCGCCGTCTCGAGCACGGCCTCGCCCACGATCGTGACCAGGAATAGATCGACGAGGTCCATGGCAGCCTCAGGGCGCGAGCATGCGCGCGAACTGGTAGTAGAGGGGGATCCCGAACAGGATGTTGAACGGGAACGTGATGGCGAGAGAAGCCGTCAGGGAGAGCGTCGGGTTGGCCTCCGGCAGTGACATGCGGACGGCGGGCGGCGCGGCGATGTAGGACGCACTCGCGGCCATCGTGCCGAGCACCGTAGCCCCTCCGACCGAGAGTCCGGTCAGAATGCCGAATCCGACGCCCATTGCTCCATGCGCGAGGGGCATGAGGATGCCGAACGCGAGCAGGAACGCACCCGTGCGTTTGAGGTCGCCCAGGCGCTCGCCGGCGATGACGCCCATCTGAAGCAGGAACAGCATCAACACGCCCTTGAACAGTCCCTCATAGAAGGGGCGGATGTCCTCGAAATGGTCGGGTCCGGAGAGGAATCCAATGACGACGCCGCCCACGAGCAGGATCATGGTGCGGCCCGTGAAGACCTCGTGCATGACCTCGCTCATGGGTCGTTCGACACCCTCGCGGCGCATCGAGCCGATGATGAGCGCCACGGCGATGCCCGGGCTTTCGAGTACGGCCAGGAGTGTGGGCATGAAGCCCTCGGCGGTGTCGCCCACCGCCTCCACGAACGTCGTCGCCGCAATGAACGTGACGGCCGAGACCGAGCCGTAGTGCGCGGCAATGCCGGCGGAGTCGGCCGTGGAGAAGTGGCCCAGGCGGCGCAGCACGACGTAGCTGGTAAGCGGCCGGATGATGCCCAGTGCGAAGGTCACGAGGATCGGCAGGCCGAGTGCGCTGAGCGGAGCCCGCGCGAGTTCGACGCCGCCCTTGAGGCCGAGCGCGAAGAGCAGATACACGCCGAGTGCGGCGTAGATGTCCTTCGGCAGGGAAAATTCGCTGCGCACGGCGCGGGCGAGCAGTCCGAGGGCGAATGCGAGCGGAATGGGCGAGAGCAGGTTCTCGCGCAGGATGTCGGTCACGGCGCGCCTCTTTCGATCTCGGCAAGGATGGGCGCGAGCCGACGCGCGCGGACGGCGAGCCGCTCCGGGTCGGAGTCCACGAGCGTCACGTGTCCGACCTTCCGGCGAGGCCGTGGCGTCTTTCGATAGTCGTGTAGAAACGCATCCTCATCGACGGCGATGTCCGCGGGTGAGGGGATTCGGCCGATGGTATTGAGCATGATCGCGTGTCCGCGCGCACACGTCGGCCGAAGCGGCCAGCCGAGAATAGCGCGAAGATGGTTCTCGAATTGCGAGCACGCCGCCCCCTCGATGGTCCAGTGCCCGCTGTTGTGGACACGGGGCGCAAGCTCGTTGACGAGCAGGTCGTCCGTCGTCTCGAACAACTCGATGGCGAGCACGCCAACGTAGTCGAGTGTCTCGAGCAGCTGCTTGCCGATCGACTCGGCGCGCGTCTGGATCGCAGCCGTAATCCCGGGTGCGGGCGCGGTCGTCGTCCGCAGGATGCCCTCGACGTGTACGTTCTCGACGAGCGGGTAGTAGCGGATCTCGCCAGTCAGCGATCGCACGCAGACGAGCGAGAGCTCCCGCCGGAACGCGACGAACCGTTCGACGATCAGGGGACGGCCGTTGCCGGCGTTCCACGCCGCGGACACGTCGCGGGCCGAATGGATGCGAGTCTGGCCACGGCCGTCGTAACCGAGCGTGCGCGTCTTCGCGATGACCGGAGTCCCGAGCTCGTCGACGGCGCGGCGCAACTCCGCCTCGGACGTGACCAGCCGGAACTCCGCCGTCGGGATGCCGCGTCGCCCGAGGAAGCGCTTCTCGTGGAAGCGGTCGCGTGTGACGTGCAGCGGGCGGCGTCCCGGCCGAACCGCGATACCGCGCAGCCGGAGGTGGCGCACCGCAGTGACGGGCACGGTCTCCGTCTCGTACGTGATGACGCGTACTCCGTCGGCCAGACGGTCGAGGGCCGCAGGGTCATCGAAGGCGCCTGTGAGTCTCTCGGCGAGGTGGCCGGCCGGCGCGGCCGGATTCGGATCGAGGACGCGGAACCGCAGGCCCAGCGGATACCCCGCCAGCGCCAGCATGTCCGCGAGCTGGCCACCGCCCAGAATCCCGACGCGGATCGGTTCCTCCATCGTGATCGCGCGACTCACGACTCCGTTTCCGCGACCCGCGGGTCCGGCGCGGCCAGGATACGGGCCTCGAGATCGGCGCGGCGACGTCGCAGCGCGTCACGCAACCCGTGCCGTGTGGTCGAGAGCATGGCCGCCGCGAGCAGTCCCGCATTGGCCGCGCCGGCCGGGCCGATGGCGAGCGTGCCGACGGGGACGCCGGCCGGCATCTGTACAATGGACAGCAACGAATCGAGTCCCGAGAGCGCCGACGACCGGACTGGCACGCCCAGCACCGGCACGAGCGTCTTCGAGGCGAGCATGCCCGGCAGGTGCGCCGCGCCGCCCGCACCCGCAATGATGACCTCGAGGCCGCGCGACTCGGCCGTCGCCGCGTAGTCGAACAGCAGGTCCGGCGTGCGGTGCGCCGAGACGACCCGCACTTCGTGCGGCACACCGAGCGCCTCGAGGACTTCGGCGGCGTGCGACATCGTGTCCCAGTCCGAGTGCGAGCCCATGACGACGCCGACCAGCGGCGCTTCGCTCGTAGCCGGGCTCTGTTGCGCGTCGCCCAAACGTGCCTCCTTGCGATCCTATCGTGAGCCGGCGTCGACGACTGGATTGCGCAGCACGCCGACGCCTTCGACCTCGATCTCGACGACGTCGCCCGGCTGCATCGCGCGCGTCGTCTGCGGCGTGCCCGTGAAGATGACATCGCCGGGCAAGAGCGTGATGTAGCGGCTGATGTAGCTGACGATCGTGGCGACGTCGAAGATCAGGTCCTTCGTGCGCTCCGACTGCCGAACCTCGCCGTTCACGCGGGTCTGCACGAGCAGGTCATCGTAATTGAGACCCGTGGCGATGACGGGGCCGATCGGCGCGAAGCCGTCCGATGCCTTCGCCCGGAACCACTGCAGGTCCGCCTGCTGCCAGTCCCGCTCGCTGACGTCGTTGCCCGCCGTCACGCCGAACACGTAGTCGCGCACTCGCTCGGGCGGGACGTGGCTGGCTCGGCGTCCGATGACAATGACCATCTCACCTTCATAATGAAGGTTCTTCGAGTCCGCCGGCCGGACGATGGGATCGCCGTGGCCGCTGAGCGTGGACGGGAACTTCGCGAAGAGGCCCGGATAGGCGGCCGGCTCGCGATTGCCGAGGTGGCTGCGGTAATTGAGGCCGACGGCGATCACCTTCGAGGGCGCGACCGGCGCAAGCAGTTTGACCTGAGCGAGCGGCAAGGAACGTCCGGTCCGGCGGCGCTCGCCGAACAGGTCGCCGCCAATCGCATGGACGACCTCGCCGTCGAGGACACCGTAGCTCGTGTCGGCGTTGGCCGCGAAGCGGACGTACTTCGTCACGCCCGGCTGGGCGAGCGCCGGCGAGGCGATCAGGACGGACCCGATCGCGACGAGGATGGCACGACGCACGGGTGTCGGCATGGCCTTTCTCCCGGTTCAGCGAGCGCAGAGACGAGGAAGCCGGGGAAATCCTAGGCAGGATGGCGTGCGCGCCGCCAGTCGCGGGCTTTCGCATGGGGGCAGGCTCGCCCTACCCTATGGGTTCAACCCGAACCCAGAGGATTCCGCCATGTTTGTCGGTGCCCGTTCTTTCCGATTCGGCCTCCTCGCCGGACTTGCGGCCCTGGCCTCGCCGGCGATACTCGCCGGACAGACGCCGCTTTCGCCGGAGCAGGTCGTAACGCTGCAATCCGTCGGCAGCGTCGCCCTGAGCCCCGACGGCCGGCTCATCGCCTACACGATGGCGCAGCCGCGCGACTCGGCCGAGGACCGCGGCGGCTCGTACAGCGAGCTCTACGTCGTCTCCGCGGACGGCGGCGCGCCGCGCGCGATCCTGACGAAGCCACGCTCGGCCGCGCAGCCTCGCTGGTCACCCGATGGCCGGATGCTCGCGTTCATGGCCCTGTTGCCGGGCCATGACCAGCGCCAGGTCTGGGCCGTGCCAGCTGCCGGCGGCGAGCCGGTCCGGCTGACGGGCTCGACCAGCGATGTCAGCAGCTTCGAGTGGGCCCCGACGGGCGATGCCATCGCCTACACCGCGCCCGGTCCCCGCCGCTCGCCGGCCCGCCCAGCCGCGAACGACGTCATCGTGATGAGCGAGCAGGGCCGCTTCAGCCGGCTCTTCGTGCAATCGCTGGCGGCGGGCGCAATGGGACCGCAGGGGACACCCCGCGCGCTCACGCCCGAGAACCTGAATGTCGCAGCGATCGCGTGGGCGCCGGACGCGCGCACGCTGGCGATTCAGACGACGGAGGAGCTGGGCGCGGACGCCGACCTCATGTACCGGCGACTGCAGGTCGTGGCCGCGGCCGGGGGAGCGCCCCGCGTATTGGCCGCGACCGAGGGCAAACTCGGGCCGATGGCATGGTCCCCCGATGGCGCCATGCTTGCCTGGATCGGCGCGACCGCGTTCAACGACCCGATCGCGCAATCCGTGTTCGTCGTCGCGGCGGCGGGGGGTGAGACGCGAAACCTCACGCCGGGTATCGAGGCGACCGCAACCGGCATCACGTGGCTGGGTGCACAGACCGTCGCATTCGTCGCGGCCGAAGGCACACGCACCACGCTGAATCGCGTGGCCGCGGCCGGCGGTGCGGTCGAACGGATCGCCGGCGGTGGCGCCGAGATCTTTGCCGATGCGTCGTTCGATGCGCGTGGCCGCAGCTTCGCCGTGGCGGCGAACACGGCCCGTCATCCGGGCGAGGTGTTCGTCGGTCAACTCGCGACGGGCCGCACGCGCACACCGGCCGCGCTGCGCCGCGTGACGACACACAACGCGTGGCTCGCGAACGTCGCGCTCGGCGAGCAGCGCACGATCGAATGGACGGGACCGGATGACCTGCGCATCGAGGGCGTCGTCATTCTGCCGGCCGGCTACCAGCAGGGTGGCCGATACCCGCTCGCGATCCTGCCACACGGCGGGCCGGAAGGCATCAGCCAGGATGGCTGGACGACCAATCCGCTTTACCCGGCGCAGGTCCTGGCCGGCCGCGGCTACGTCGTGCTCATGCCGAACTACCGGGGTAGCGGGGGCCGCGGCGTCGCCTTCAGCAAGGCCGATCACCGCGATCTCGGCGGCGAAGAATTCGACGACGTGCTCGCCGGCATCGACCACCTTGCCGCACAGGGCATCGTGGACGCCAACCGCGTCGGTATCAGTGGAACGAGTTACGGCGGATACTTCTCGGCGTGGGCCGCGACGCGACACTCCGACCGCTTCAAGGTCGCGATCCCCTTCGCCGGACTGACCAACTGGCAGGCGTTCACACTGACGACCGACATCCCGGTCGAAATGTCCGCCGTCCACTGGGACCTGCACCCGTGGAACCAGCACGCCGGCACCTACTGGGAGCGCTCTCCGGTCGCCCACATCGACAAGGCGAACACGCCGACGCTCATCGGCCACGACTTGGCCGACGACCGGGTGCACCCCGAACAGTCGCTCGAGCTGTATCAGGCGTTGAAGCTGAAGGGCGTGACCGTGGATCTCGTGCAGTACCCGCGCGAGCCGCACGGCCTGCGCGAGCGCGCGCACCAGCTGGATTACATGCGGCGCATCATCGAGTGGCTGGACCGGTACCTGAAGGAGCGGACGACGTAACGCGGATCCTCGGCGAGCTCGGCGGCGGCGACGAGTCGGCGGCGGAACGCCTGATGCCGCTCGTCTACGACCGCCTGCGGGCGCTGGCGGGCAGCTACTTCCGCGGG
>JBFJPA010000228.1:0-7435 GCA_041617355.1 Longimicrobiales bacterium | reverse complement strand
CGCCCACAATCCTCGCCGGAAACCACGTGACGAGATCCTCGTCCTCCGTCAACGCTCGCCACACCCGTTCCGGCGGGTGAGACAGCTGCCGCTGAAAGCGAAGCGTGTGCCTGCCGCCCTGCCGTTCCAACGTGCCATCGCCTTCACGCATGATCGTCATCCCGTGCGAGTGTCATCGAGACGCGCCTCGAGGGCATCCAGACGGGCCTCCCAGGTGGCGCGGTAACCCTCGAGCCAGTCATCCAGCTGCCGAAACGGCTCCGGCCGCAGCGCATACAGCCTCCGCTGCGCATCGACCGTCGCGTCGACGATCCCGGCCTCGCGCAGCACACGCAGGTGCTTCGAGACCTGCGGCTGCGTCAGTTCCAGGCGCCGTTCGATCGCACCCACGTGTTGTGGGCCGGATCGCAGCAATTCGACGATGCGGAGCCGGTTCGGCTCGGCCAGAGCGGCCAGGGTCGGGAGCATGGATGTATATACGTCAGAGAGTATATACGTGTCAAGGTATGTTAATCATCAGGTAGTTCGTCAACCGCCCGGTACGGGACGACCCGTACCACCACCGGTCGTCCAACCCCAGAATCGGCGGCCTTCTGGCACGGTGGGCCGACGAACGTCAGCATGGGTCCGGGCGCGTTGCCCGAACCGGCCGCGTTCCGGATCACCAGATCTGCGGGTGCCATGAAGGCCATCGTCCAGGATCGCTACGGATCCCCCGAGGACCTGAAGCTCCGCGATGTCGCGATGCCCTGGGTCGGAGCCGATCAGGTTCGGATCCGGGTTCGTGCCGCGTCCGTACACGCGGACGTCTGGCACATGGTGGCCGGCCGGCCCTACGTGCTGCGACTGATGGGGGCCGGACTCTCGAAACCGAAGAACCCGATTCCCGGCACCGACGTGGCCGGCGTCGTCGAGTCCGTCGGCCCGAACGTGTCGCGCTTCGAGCCCGGCGAGGAGGTCTTCGGCGAGACGGTCGAGCTCAACGAGTGGAACAACGGCAGCGCGTACGCCGAGTACGTGTCGGTTGGACAGGATCGGATCGCGCCGAAGCCCGCCAACATCACGTTCGAGCAGGCCGCCTCGGTGCCGACGTCCGGTCACATCGCCCTCATGAACCTGCGGGATCGCGACCGCATCGGAGCGGGCCGCGCCGTGCTGATCAACGGCGCCGGTGGAGGCGTGGGCACACTCGCATTGCAGATCGTGAAAGCACACGGCGCCCACGTGACCGCCGTCGACTCGACGGGCAAGCTCGACATGCTACGCTCGCTCGGCGCCGATGACGTCGTCGATTACACGCGCGAGGATTTCACGCGTCGCGGCGTGCGTTACGACCTCATCTTCGATGTGCCTGGCAATCACCGGTTCTGGTCATGCAGGCGCGCGTTGAAGCCGGACGGACGTTACGTGCTGATCGGACACGAGGGGTACGGCGCATCGGGCAGTCGGGTCTTCGGCATCGTACCATATTTCTTCACACTCATGGTGCTCTCCCGGTTCGTGCGCCAGCTGCGAGGTCCGGGCATCCCGCTGCCCACCCGGCAGGAGTCGATTGACGTTCTGCGGCAGCTCCTGGAATCCGGCGCGATCACGCCGCTCATCGACAGCACCTTCCCGCTGAGCGAAGCGGCGGCGGCGATGCGACGCATGATGGAAGGCGAACTGCACGGCAAGGTGATCCTCACGCCGTGACCGACTTGCCGGATCGCTCCGGCGTCGCCAGCATGGCGGACCGATTCCGAGATCCCACACGACGAGGAGGCCATGCCGCTGCTCTTCTCGTACGGCACACTCCGACAGCGAGACGTCCAGCTGTCGATCTTCGGCAGGCCGCTCGAGGGTCGACCCGATGAGTTGATCGGCTTCAGGCAAACGGTGTTCATGGTGACGGACCCTGAATTCGTCGCCACCAGCGGCCAGGCCGAGCATGCCATGGTCGTCTTCGACGGTCGCTCGAACAGTCGTGTCGCCGGCATCGCATTCGAGCTGTCCGACGAGGAGCTGACCATGGCCGATCGCTACGAGCCCGCTGGATATGCCCGCGTGCAGGCCCCGCTCGCGTCGGGTCGAACGGCGTGGGTCTACACGGCGGCGCAGCCGTGAGCGCGCCCGTGGCTCTCTCGCGCGACGAGACGCTCCGCGCCATTGCGGCGGGCGAAGTCACCAGGGATGTCGCGCGCTCGATCCTCACGCATCTGCAGGCTGCGATGGCGACCGCGCATGCCCGTGTCTATGAGGACCTGAGCGATCGATTCGCCTTCACCGTCCAACAGGTCGTCGCGCACAAGGACCCGCGCGAGCGAATGATCCTCGTCGAGTTGCTGGACGGTGCGGTCGACGCGGCGAGCGCCCGCTACGACCGGCTGATCGATTCGAGTGTTACGACGCAGAAAGCGGATCGCCTGATCCGTAAAGGCGTGCTCTTTACGCCCACGCACCCGCGTATCGCGAAAGCGGCCTTCGAACGTCTGCTCGCGGTGCGGCCGGACCATGAGGAGGCACAGCTCGGGCTCGGACTCGCGCTGGAAGCACTCGGCGATTGGAACGCGGCGCGGAAGCGATTCCTGGCCCTGCTCGGCGGCCCCCGCCGGTTCTACGATTACCGGAAGGTGACGCCCTTGGGCAACGCGCTTGCGGCCGGTATTCCCCACAACGAAGCGCTACGGGCGGAGGCAGCATCCAATGGACTCTGGCGCGTGCGTCACGCACAACAGCTTCCTCGCTGGCCGGCCTTCGCGTTCCGCGCGGCTGGCGAGCTGCGCGACTGGGCCGTCGATCGTCTCCCACGGATCCGCACCAGCAGCCGCCGGCGCTCAACTGGCCGGAACCCAATCCACCCGATTGCCGTCTGGGACATCGTGGCCGCCGCCGCGATCACCTTCGAAGCGGCCTCCTCGCTGATCTCCGCGTTGAGACCGTATACGACGCGGAAGTACGTCACCGACGCGCTGCTGGCTCCCGCACCAGCGCCGTACCGGCCGGCGGGTCCGAATGTCGCACCGGACTCGGCACGGTGGGATCGCGCCGAGGGCTTCACCGAAAACTGGAACAACTACCGCTCGTCCATCTATGGCGATTGCGAGAGGGCCTTTATCACGAGGATGAGCGTCGTGAAGGTCGAGCTCGAGGCGTATAAGTCCACCGAGGACTTCGCGGGCATGGCGCGCTTCATCAAGGAGGAGAATGCGACGCTCGGCCGCTGGGTTCTGAGCAAGAACTACGATGCGGAACCCCAGGAATCCGAAGCCGATCTGGTCGCGTTCGGCCGCGAGATCGAGCGTGCGGCCCAGCGGTACGCGTGCATGGCTGGAGATCCGGAACCGTGATCCCATGCACAGACTGAGAGACACACTCGCACGTACCGCCGCGTTCATCGGGATTCCGTGGGCGCTGCGGGACCCGACCGATTTCTTCGAGACCCAGTCGGTCCTCGCGGGCGAACGACTCCGCCGGCAGCAATCGACACGCCCGACGCCGGGGCCGACGAGCTTCGGTGAGGCGATCGCGGCGCACTTCGATCTGGACAGTTTGTGGGGTAGGGGAAACCGTTTCTTCACAGCGCTGGGAACCGTTGCAGGTTTCGGCTACGGCATCGCGGCATTCGTGGGGGGTGCCGGTCGTGGTCTCGGCGGATTCGCCGCGACCCTGGTCAAGTGGACAGCTGTGGGCGCCCTCGCCGGTACGCTCTTCCAGATGGCGATCGTCGCCGCGGCGGCACTCGGCCTGCTGTGGCTGATCCTCATGGCGATCGGCCTGTTGCTCAACGTCTTGACGAGTCTCTAGGTGAAGTCCATCCACGGGCCTGCGCGATATCTGCGACACCCGGGCGCCGATCGGTCCGGCAAGCGTCGCCGGTCGTTCGTTGTTCGGTCCACGAGGATCGAGTCATGAGGATACTCCCCGCCGCGTCGCTCACGGTCATCGTCGCGTACGTCGGGATCGGTGCGCTCCTCGATTCCGTGATCTTTCCGGAGCGTCCGCCGGGCCCGGAATTCTATCCGCCGGTAGGGTACCAATTCGTGAGCCGTCTGGAAGGGTTCAGGCAGACCGTTCTGCAACGCGAGGACGGGCGATTCTGGCTGGAGCTCACGCTCGATCCGCACGCGCCGGGGCCGCCGGAGCACGTGCACACCTCGTTCGCGGAGAACTTCGCGGTCGTCGAGGGCACGTTGAGCCTGCTCGTCAACGGTCAGCGCCGGATCGTACAGGCAGGGGAGCGGTTGGCGGTGTGGCCTGGCACGCCGCACAAGCCGTTTAACGAGACCGCATCGCGCGTGGTCGTGCGGGGTCCCGTCGAGCCCGAGTTCGCGATGCCGGACAGATTCTCCGTGTTCCTCACGCAGGCCTACGGCTTCTTCGACGAGCGACCCTCACACAGTCGACCGCCGAAGGCACTGCTACAGATGTCCCGCTTCAGCCCCACCTATGACGTGTGGCTCGCGCGGCCTCCGATCGCTGGCCAGAAGGTGCTGTTCTTCCTGATACGACCGACGGCGCGACTGCTCGGCTATCGGTCCCACTACGAGAGATTCAAGCCGGCGGGCTGACGCGACGCTTCCCCGGCCGGATCGCCGACGCAGCGCAGCGAGAGACTTCCGGGTGCGCGGTCCACGTCTCGAACGCCGCGAGTGGATCGGGCGCGGGCCACAGGCGGCGAGGCCGTGCCGGTGGGGCGTGCGCTTGCGCTCGAAGTGCCGAGGGGAGGACGCGGCGTTGCGGTCGAGAGCGGGATTCTGAACGTTTCGACGTTCCCAGTCCTTCGACTTCGACCCCGGATTCACGATGCACGATACGTCCGTCCTCCGAACCACCGCCGAACGAGCGATCGCTCTGTATGAGGGCCTCGAACACGCACACGTCGCGGCGACGGCCAGCCACGAGGAGCTGTGGTCCCGCCTGGCCGGGCCCCTGCCGGAGCACGGCGTCGACGCAGACGACGTGATCGATCGGCTGCTGCGCGGCGCAGAGGGCGGGCTCGTCGGAGCGGGTGGGCCCCGTTTCTTCGGCTGGGTCATCGGCGGATCGCTGCCGTCGGCCATCGCGGCCGACTGGATCGTGTCCACGTGGGAGCAGAACGGCGCCATTTATCAGACGAGCCCTGCCGCGGCCGTGCTCGAGGAAGTCGCGGGCGAGTGGTTGAAGGACGTGCTGCGACTCCCGTCCCAGTGTTCGGTCGCCATGGTGACGGGCTGTCAGATGGCACATTTCACGGCGCTGGCCGCCGCTCGCCACCGATTGCTCATGGACCGCGGCGTGAACGTCGAGCGCACCGGCTTGCACGGCGCGCCCGCGATTCGCGTGTTCACGGGGGTGCACCGTCACGAGTCGCTCATCCGCGCGATCCGATTCCTCGGCATCGGATCCGATTCGATCCACGAGGTCGCGCTCGACGCCGGTGGTCGGATCGACCTGCACGCGCTGGAATCGGCACTGGCCGAGGACGCCGACCGGCCGACCATCGTCTCGCTGATGGCGGGGGACCTCAATACGGGTGCCTGCGACCCGTTCCGGGAGGCATGTGAGCTGGCACACGCGCGTCGTGCCTGGGTGCACGTCGACGGAGCGTTCGGGCTCTGGCTGAACGCGAGTGACCGACACCGTGCCGCGCTGGATGGATGTGACGGCGCGGACTCGTGGGCGACGGACGGTCACAAGTGGCTGCAGCTGCCGTTCGATCACGGCTTCGCCTTCGTTCGCGACCGCGACGCCCATCGCGCCGCCATGACCATGAGAGCGGGATATTTCATTGCCGCCGATGGCTCCGGACGAGAGCCGATGGATTGGAATCCGGAATGGTCACGCCGGCCGCGCGGCGTCGTGACCTATGCAGCACTCCGTTCGCTCGGTCGCGCCGGCATCGCGAACGTCGTGGACACGTGCTGCCGACTCGCCGACCGGATCGTGTCGGAGATCGGGCGCCTGCCGGGCGCGGAAGTGCTTTCGCCCGCGCGCATGAACCAGGGGCTCCTCCGCTTCCTGGCCCCCGACGGCGACCACGACCGCCGGACTGACGCCGTGATCGAAGCGATCCGCGCCGAAGGCACCGCCTGGTTCGGCGGTACCGACTGGAAAGGCCAACGAGCCATGCGCGTTTCCGTGTGCAACCACCGCACCGCCGATCACGATGTCGACCGCACGGTCGCCGCCGTCGCGCGCGTGCTCGAGGCGATGTAAGCTTGACGCGTGCGCCGCATGAAAACGAGGTGACTTCGCATGAGCGCGACATCCCCGCCGGCCCTGCTCGTCATCGATGTCCAGCAAGGTCTGGACGACCCCTATTGGGGAGCCCGTAACAACCCGGACGCCGAGAAGACCATGGCCTCACTGCTCGCGGCCTGGCGGCAGTCGAGCTGGCCCGTCATCCACGTGCAGCACATGTCGAAGAACGCGCATTCGCCGCTTCGGCCGGAGCTGCCCGGCAACGCGATCAAGCCCGAAGTCGAGCCCGCGCCCGGCGAGCCGGTTTTCCAGAAGGACGTGAACAGCGCGTTCATCGGCACGACGCTCGAAGCCCACCTGCGGCGAGAGGGAATCCGCGCGCTGGTCATGGTCGGGCTCACGACGGATCACTGTGTTTCGACGACCGCGCGCATGGCCGCCAACCTCGGCTTCGATGTCATCGTCGTCGAGGATGCGACGGCGACCTTCGGACGGATGGGGCCCGACGGCGTGGCGTACTCGGCCGAGCAGATGCATCGACTCGCGCTGGCGAGTCTGCACGAGGAGTTCGGACAGGTCCAGTCGGCGGCCGAGGTCCTGGCGCGAGTTCACGCGAAGGCGGCATGCTCACCATGATGACGATCGACATTGCCGCACTGCAGTGGGCGTACGAGCAATGACCGCGTCGCGGATCCGGATCTGGACCGTCGGCCTGCTAACTGGCGTGCTGCTCAACGTGACCGGCTGGGTCGGCAACAACTTCGTGCTCGGCGGCCTGTGGCGGGACGTCGGTACGCCACTGTCCTCCGTGCCGTGGCGCCAGTCGGTCGGCCGCGATGTTCTCTCCTTCGTGCCCGACTTCATCTATGGCGTCGCGATCGTCTGGCTGATCGTCGCGATCCGGCCGCGCTCGCATGATTACCGCAGCGCCGCATGGCGCGCCGGCCTGTTCGTGGCCATCGTCGGTGGCATCACGACGTATTTCGCCATCGCGAACTCAGGCTTCATTCCCTGGCGCCTGGCGGTCGCCTCCTTCGTACTCGTGCTCGGGACGAAGCTCCCGCTCGCCGTGTTGGCCGGTCGGCTCCTCGAGCGTTGAGCGCGCCCCGCGAGGACGAGACGGCGAGCGGGTACGCCGCGCTCCTGGTCCTCTGCACGTGCTGCATCGGGGCGGCAGCGGTTCTTTCCGTCCGTGGAAGTCCCGCCTTCGGGCCCTACTTCGGCGACCGCGCGCCGGTCGTCAGCACGCTTTTCGTTGCCGCACTGGCCGTCGCGG
>JBFJPA010000227.1:0-7533 GCA_041617355.1 Longimicrobiales bacterium | reverse complement strand
GGATCCCGACACGCCGATGGACAAGCGGCTCCACAAGACGCGGCCCACCGACGAGCCGCCGTGGGGCACGGACCCGTCGCCCGAGGGCATCAGCGTGTCGTCGCTGGAGGGCTATGGCGCGCCGACCATCGATATCGGCCTGGAATGCGTCGGCTCGGAGTTGAGCCGTGTCGTCGGCGTCCTGGCGAACATGGTGCCGTACCGGCGTCGGACGAACCTCGACACCGAGCGCGAGCGCATCAACATCGATGACGCGGACATGTTCATCGGCGAAGCTGCGAATGGGGCGCTCTTTTCCATGCAGTCGAGTTATGTCACGGTCGGCAACTACCCGGGCATCGAGGCACGGATCTTCGGCGAAGAGGGGGCGATTCGCGTCCGCCTGGTCGAGGAGTTTGGCGTCATCCAGACGATTCACACGGCAAAGCCGGACGCCGTGGAATTCGTCGAGCGAACCATCCCCGAACGCTACTTCGCGCCAGGATACCGGCCGTCGGACCCGTGGAGCGTCGCTTTCTACGGCAACCTCGTGCACGACTTCTGCCGCGAGATTCTGGAGGGCGGCACCGTGAATCAGGGTAATTTCGCGCAGTCCGCACGCGTTCAGGAAATCATCAACGCCGTCACACTGTCGCACCGGCGTCGTGCGTGGGTTGACCTACCGCTGGGACCGTCGGAGGCGACGCGAACGGAGCGAGGCACAATACCATGATGGACGGGAAGCTGCAGTGGAGCGTCTTGAGCACGGCGAACATCGGGCGGGCCGCGGTGAACCCGGCGATCCAGGCATCCCGCAACGGGACACTGGCGGCCGTGGCCAGCCGAGATGCGGCACGTGCCCGCGACTTCGCCGAGCGTCATGGCATCCCGCGCCACCACGGCAGCTACGACGCGCTGCTCGACGACACCGACATCGACGCGGTCTATATTCCGCTGCCGAACAGCATGCACAAGGAGTGGACGATCCGTGCCGCGGAGCGCGGAAAACACGTCCTGTGCGAGAAGCCGCTCGCCCTCGATGAGGCCGAGTGCCGCGAGATGGACGCCGCGGCCCGTGCCAATGGCATCGTGCTGATGGAGGCGTTCATGTACCGCTTCCATCCACGCACGGAAAAGGTCCTGGACCTCGTCCGGAGTGGCGCGATCGGCGAGGTGCGCGCGATCCGCAGCGCGTTCACGTTTCGACTGACGCGGTCCGACAACATTCGCCTCATGCCTGAGCTGGGCGGCGGTGCGCTCATGGATGTCGGCTGTTACTGCGTCAACGTGAGCCGCACGATCATGGGCCGCGAGCCTGTCGAAGTTCAGGCGTTCTCGAACTGGGGCGAGACAGGCGTCGATGTGCAGATGGCGGGCACGCTCCGCTTCGACGACGACGTGCTGGCGCAGTTCGATTGTGCGCTCACGATGGAGCGTCGCGAATTCTACGAGATCGCGGGCGAAGACGGCTGCCTCACCGTGCCGGCCGCATTCCTGCCCGGTACGGCGGATGCACCCATCCACGAGTCACGCGGACGCGCCGGCGAGGCCGTGCGCACTGTCCCGGGGACGGACGAGTATCGGCAGATGGTCGAGCACTTCGCGGATTGCGTGCTGCGTGGCGAGCCACCGCGTTACAGTGCCCTCGAGGCCGGCCGCAACATGCGTGTCATCGCGGCCCTTTATGCGTCGGCCCGGGCCGGCGGCTCGGTCGTGCGCGTCGAGTCCGGCGACTAATCGGGTTTAGAACGCCTCGAGCAGGCGGGCCAGCGCTTCGGCCTCGGTCACAGTCTCACCGTCTTCGACCGGCAGCAGCGTCTCGGCCGGCCAGACGGAGTCGTAGCCAAGCTTCGCCGTTCGCAGCGCGAGGCGCAGGGATTCCGCATCGACCGCATCGAACTCACAGAACATGCGTCGGCGGTCGAGCGAGATCGTGCTTCGCACCCACCGGATGTTGTGCTGGGTGAGGCAGGGAAACATACGAGAGTTGTTTCGTTCGAGCGTCTCACGCGTCAACGGCGGGTCGAAGGTCCGTTCCAGGATCACTCTCGCCATCTCTCTCCTTTCCGGCCGATGTGCTCTCGCACGAACGGCCGCTGACGATGGGCGGGGGCCGCGGCACATCACCGCGACCCTCCCATTGTGTACAAAGTGGCCCTCTGCCGCCACCCTGTGCCCTTCCCCCTCTCCCTGTCCCTGTCCCTTTCCCTTTCCTCGCCGTACCTCCCTCATCCCTACTTGAGAAGCATATCGTGTGGACCTGCGGGTCCGGTTGGAAGTCCAATGAAATCGGGTGCGAACTTCGGATCGGCGCGCATCCCGTCGGGTCCGACGTGGAACAGGCGGATTCCGAACTTCTCGTCCGGATCGAGCGGTGAAAGAATCGAGTTGCTGACGTAGAGCCGCCGGCCGTCCGGCGAGAGCTTCATCATGTTCGGGTGCGGCACCTCGACCGTGCTGATCAAGCGCGGCTTCAGCCGATCGGTAATGTCGTATTGCTGAACCTCGTTCGTGCCGAACAGCGAGACGTAGAGCAGCCGGTTGTCGGGCGAGATTCGTACATCGCCTGGCGCGGATCCCTCGGGCAGGCGGACCACGCGGTTGAACTCGAGTCTGCCGTCCTTGTCGGCATCTTCCCAGTACCAGAGCGTTGCACCGTATGCGGTGTTGATGTATCCGCCGAGGCCGTCGGGACCGTGCAGCCAACGAACTTCGAGCGGCGCCTTGTCGAGTTCTTCGACCTGGATCACTTCGCGCGTCTTCCAGTCCCACACGACGACAGCATTGCCGACGTGCTCGGGCGCCGCGGGCCCGTGTTTGATGTGCTGCGGGAACGCCCAGCTGCTCGTGATCATGCGGTTCATTTCGGGTTTCACGCCGACATCGTACATGAAGACGGGTGCGCCGCGGTGGTTCGGACCAGGGTACGCGCCGCGGAAATTGCCGTCGTCATCGAGCATGATGAGGCCGCCGGGTCCGCCGCCGTCGACATCGCCGAGCATGGCGATCATCATGCCGCCGGGCACGGCGTAGAGCGTGTGTGGACCGCTGTGGCCGGTCTCATCGAGGCTGCGGCTCTTGAGCAGCCGGGGCCGACGCGGGTCCGTGCCGACGTCGTAGATGAACAATTCGTTGGAGAAGAGCCCGCCCGCGAAGATGCGGTCGGTCTCGGCGTTGTAGCCGAAGTGATGGGCCTCGGTTGCCTTCGAGCCTGCGGGTGCCGTGCCGATCACCTTGCCGAAGCTGCGCGATTCAGGGTCCGCGTCGACGACCGCGATGAAGTCGCTGTCCTTCTCATCGGCGTCGCGCGTCCACACGTAAAGAATCGACTCGTGCTCATCAGGCGCGAGGCCGCGCACGAATACGGACTCGTCCGCGGGCGCGAGGACGCGGTAACCCGCGCCCAGCCCGCTGGCCAGCGTCAGAGCCGTCAGGGCCAGGGTAATCTTGGTTTTCATGATGTCGCCTCTCATTGACGGTTTCACTGCGTGAAGACGAAGGCGAACTGCTCGGCCATGGTGCCGTCGGGTCCGAGATCGGGGCCGTGCGTCAGGCCGTCGATGTGGTAGAGTCCGACGATATGCCACTCGAAGACGTCGGTGAGCGCGCACGCGCCCAGCTCGCCGAACTGCGAGAGCGGTCCGGCTGGCGTCGTCACGGTCAGGCTGCCACGTCCGCTCGCGTCCGCAATGAATGCGTTGCGGCTGCCATCACTCGTGCCGGCCGCGCCAACGCCGGACAGGTTCGCGAACGTGGGCTCGAAGCCCGGTTCCGCGAAGGTCACGTTCCAGAGCGTGTAGACGCCGTTCGGGATCAGGCCCTCGAGCTCCGCTTCGACGCGGGTGCCGTCGGCCTGACAGCGGACCGACACGCTGCCCTTCGCGGTGGAGAACTCGCTCCACGTGATGTGGCTGCCGTCGGGCGCCATGACCGGCTCGCCCGCCCGGTTCTCGTAGAGATAGGTCGCGGGGTCCACGGTGGCCGGCTCGATCGGATTGCCGTCGGCATCCTGTACGAAGAGCGCGACGGTGATCGGGTCGGTCGCAATGGCATTCGGTGCGCCGGGCGATGGGTCGGTCGAACTGTCGCACGCCGCGCCGAAGGCGAGCAGAACCAGCAGGAATGGGAATCGTTTCACGATTGCCTCCAGGTATGGCCGTATCCGTCGAAGAGCGCTTCGGTGCGCTCGCCGTAGAAGCTCGAATGGAGGCGTGGGTACGACCGTGGGTCAGTGCGTGGGAATTTCGTGCAGAGTGCGTTGGACGGCTGCGCGGGCGCGGGATGGCAACGTTTCGAGCAGGACGGTCTCGCTGCGCAGGACCTGGAGGTGGGGCTTGGCGGCGCGGTGGTCGCCGCGTGCGACCGCCGTGCGTGCGGTGAGTGCGCGCGCGTGCACGACCAGGCCCGGTCGGGCTGCCGATTCTGCGACCTCGAGGGCTTCGGTCGCGCGCGCGTGTGCAAGGTCCGCTTCGCCGTCCGCGAGATCCAGTTCTGCCGCGAACACCAGGCTCCAGGCGACCATCCACTTGCTGTCGGCGGCGCGCAGCTCGGACAGCGCGAGCTCGAATGCCGCGGCCGTCGTCGTGTCGGATCCCGAGTTCATGCGACTGGCGAGCGCGATGAGCGTGCGGCTGAAGGCGGCTTCGGCGGTCTCGCCCGTGGCTTCGGCGAGAGTGGCCGCCTCCGTCGCACGTTCGAGTGCCGGTCCGGGTCGCTTTCGTTCGAGGTCGAGCATCGCGAGACGCGTGAGGCAGGGGCACTCCCACCAGGGGTCCTTTTGGTCGCGCACGATCGAGAGCGCCCGTTCGAGCATCGCGATGGCGGGATCGAGCTGCCCGTCGTACTGGTGCAGCAGGCCGAGCGCGATCAGCGTCTCTGAGAGCTCGACGCCGGCGATGCCGGCCAGCCGGTGCGCCTCGGCGGCCATTGCGCGCGCGCGGTCGAGGTCGCGCTCGATGAGCGCCAGGCAGCGGGCCGTGTCGCCGAGACTCCTCGCCGCGCGCACGGGATCCGCCTCCCGCAGTGCGGCCTCCGAGGCCAGGACCAGCTCGCCGGCCGAGCTCCAGTCGCCGCGCTGGTAACTGAGCAACGACTGCAGGTAGAGTCCGGTCCTCGCCGCCGCGAAGTCGCGCTCGCGTTGGGCTCGCTCCGTCGCGGCCGTGATCTCGGCCTCCAGGTCGGCCGGCCGGCGATCGGCCATGCCGGGGTGCGTGTACAGCCGGAGCAGCCGCAGCCGGAGACGCATTCGGTCGCCGGGATCCAGACCATCGACGTGGGCCAATCCCTGCTGCGCCATTGCAGCAACTTCGTCGAACGCGAACATGGAAAGCGCCGCTTCGCCCGCTTCGACGCTCGCTTCGATTCCAATGTGGAGCTCGCCACCCAGCAGCGCGTGGCGCGCGATTCGTGCCGCGTCCCTCGCCCCGCCGCCGACCTCGTCTAACGCCCTCGCCGCGCCCGCGTGCGCGAGGCGCAACACCGGCGGGGACATGGCCCGGTAAGCCGCGTCGCGGAGCAGGTCGTGCGTGAAGTCGAACGTGTCATCGCCGGTCGCCCTCAGGATTCCGGCGCGCTGCAGCTCGTCGAGTGCGGCGATGGATTCGCCCGCTGACCGCTCGGCGAGCGTGACGAGCAGATCCACTGCAGCGCCGTGACCGAGGACGGCGGCCCATTTCAGCAGCGCGCGAGCCGGCTCACTCACGCGATCGAGACGCTCGCGGAGTCGCTCTTCGAGACTGGCCGAGGCGTGGATCGGTGCGCCGTCCCGCAACTGGCGTCCGATCTCGATGGTGTAGAGCGGGTTTCCCGCACTGGACTCGAAGACCTGGTCCGCGTCGATGTCGGCGGCAATCGCCTGCACCAGCGCGGCGGTCGCGGCCCGGTCCAGTCGGCCCAGGGTCATGACGTCCAGTGACGCCTCCCGTTGCAGTGCGCGGAAGAGACTGCCCGTGTCGCCTTGCTCGGATTCCGGTGAGCGCGCGGCGAGCAGCAGGAGCATCGGAACGGCGGTCAGTGTGCGTACGACGTAGTGGAGCAGTGCGGCGGAGCTGTCGTCGAGCCATTGCACGTCATCGAGTGCGAAGGCGAGGGGAGGCGCCTCTCGCGCGAGAGACTCGAGGAGGTGCGCGACGGCGTCGAACAGCTGGCCCCGGTCGTCGAGCGCCTGACCCCGTGGACCCAGCCCGGGCAGCAACGTGGCGAGATGGGTGCGCAGATCCGTGGGAATCACGTCGGGCTCGAGGCCACGCAGCGCGTCGATCCAGGGTCCGTACGGCCGGGCGCGTTCCGTCTCGAAGGCGCGGCCCGCCAGCGTGCATCCTGCCATCGAGTCCGCACGGTCGAGCGCCTCGGCGAGCAGTCGCGTCTTGCCGATGCCGGGCTCGCCGAAGATGCCGACGATGCGCAACTGCGTCTGGTCCCGTGCCTCCTCGAGAAGCCGGACGGCGCGGCCCCGCTCCGCGGTTCGGCCGACGAACCCGTACGGCGCCTCGATCGGCCGGCGCCGTGCGCGGCGAGGTCGCGGCGTGTCTTCGTGGGGCGGAGACGAGGCAGGTCGCGTGACGGAACGACGCGCGGATTCCAACTCCTGGAAGTGGGACCGTCCCAGCTCGCGGGTCAGGAACTGGCGGCAGCGCTCGTACTGCTCGAGCGCGTCTTGTGTGCGGCCGAGCGCGCCGAGCGAGCGCACGATCGCGGCGCACGCGCGCTCGTCGTACGGATCCACGGCCTGCCAGGTGTACGCATGGGGGAGCGCCTGCTCCGGGTCATCCGCGAGTCCATCCACGAGTCTGGCCAGGAGGGTCGCGCGCAGGCGACGTACCCGTTCGCGCTCGCCTTCGCACCAGGCGTAGAAGCTGATGCACTGGTCGAGCTCGAGTCCCTCCAGCAGCTCGCCGCGGAATCGGGCGGCGCATTGTTCGATGGCCTCGGGGAGGACTGCGTTCGTGTCCGTGGCGATCCGCTGCGCCTCGAACAGGTCGATTGCGGTGCCCGCCGAGTCAAAACGAACGGATCGACGGTCCGCGACGATGTGGTCACCAACGACGCGACGCAGCTTGGACAGACTCCAGCGCAGCTCCGCGCGTGGATCGCTCGCTCCGTCCCAGAACAGATCGCAAAGGGCCTCGCGCGCGTGAGTGTGACGCGTCAGCACGAGGTACGCCAGCAGGGCCCGGGTCTTCTTGGAGCGGGGCAGCCGCAGCACCTGGCCGTCCCGCAGCACCTCGAGTCGACCGAGCAGTCGGATCTCGAGCGAAGATCCGCTCATGGAACCTCTCGGGCCAGGGCCAAAGATGCCCTACTGTAGCCCGATCGCCGCTGCGGCTCAATCCAGTTCGCCTGTGTAGTGCGCATCGAAATCGGCCGACGCAGTCTGACCCGCACTCACCGTCACGGTCAGAGTCGCGGCCTGAAACGCCATGTTCGCCGGCGCGAACGCCGTGACCGTATACGTTCCGGGTTGAAGCCCTTGGAAGGCGTACGTCCCGTTTCCGGCCGACTGTGTCGTGAGCGAAACGCCGTTGCCGCTCAGCTGAACCGTTACGCCCGGCAGAG